>NZ_JBFULI010000003.1:0-202396 GCF_056400405.1 Pseudomonas sp. P5_B3
GCTGCGAGCTGCGAGATGCGAAGAGCTGTCCGAGCTTGTATTAATCCGAGATTGTTCATTAGCGATTTGCCCGCGAGAGGTCGACGGGCTCACCGRCATTGCCCCACAAGCCCTCAAACCTGAAATGGCTTTTAGATTTCTGTGCCTGCCTCTCAACTCAAAAATCATCGATTTTTTGAAATCACACCACTCATGTATTGATTTAAATCGCGCAGATCTTTAATCCTCCATGAGTACGGCGATAGCTTTACACCATTCTCTCGCAAAGTTTTTGGAATCAAGTCTCCATTTGGACGAAGTATTATCGATGATACAATCACGCCCGGATAATCATTTAATCGTTTTTTGAAAGCGGATGTTGTTAGATCAGGTGTAGGAGGATTGCTTTTATTAGCCAATGGTCCTGTTGCTTTGAGATCTATTCCGTGGCACATGGTGCATCGCTGTAAATAGAGACTTTTTCCATTAACATTATCCGCGAAGGATAGTGATGTTTGAATTAGCGATAAAATTCCTAGCGAAGCGATGAATAATATTTTCATTATTTTTATCTTCCTTGATGGGTCAGCGTCGATTGGAGGCGATTTGGTGCGCGGGAAAAATATCAGCCATCGTATCGGCGCACACAGTCATTTCTGAGCCCATTGAATCAACTCGTTTTCCAGGCGCATCCCATTGCTTCTGGCCGATTTCTACCTGTCATGACGGACCGCAATCGACCGTAGCTGTGTAAAAACGTAGCCACTGCTTTGAAGTCTGAGTCGCTATGTAAAATCTATCCAATCGTCGCCGCTCAGATGTGCCGTTTGCATATGCCCGTTTGGAGATTAGGTCAAGCGCGCCGGCGCGATTCAGGGTGTAGCTGAGTCGCTCGACTTCGGCGTCAGAACTATCGCGCCGTCGATCACTTCAATGGTCAGCACGTCGCCGATGCTCAATCCTAAACTGGCGAGTAGGTCAGGCGGCAAGTCAATGATGACGTCGTTGCTTCCATCCKCAGGATCTTGGCATTTCACTGTCCAGCGCTGGGCTTCGGTCATGATGTTACTCACACTTTGGTCTTGGCGGGGATGATTCATTATGATCGCAATGTATTCGCCAGTTGAAGCGTGATGCTGACTGCTAATGACTTCTTCTGGTCGGTTGTGGCCATTGGCGACAGGCAGAAACCGGCCAAAAGCGGACCATGGACACGCTACGAATGAATCAGTAATGTACGTAGAGGTTGTCGTTTCTCATCCTCGTCTGATGTCGCGTTTGTGGCGCGCCTCTCAAGCCGAGTGAGGAGTGACCCGTGGGGCAGAGAGCGTTATTAGGTACATCCGGCGAAAAATATTAGTTTCGCATGTGTCTTCTACTAATGGTTAGCCGCAGGAACTATGCATGGAGTCTACGTGGAATACATTGCAAAATCGCCACGACTACGACTGTCGGTGACGCTACTGTTAACAGTGGCAATTGGTGTGTTATCAAGCATCATGGCAAGTCAAATAATGCCACAAGGTGTACTAACTTGGTCGCTACTACCTAAAGTTTCTTCTTTTTGGTTGTTAGCGCTATTTTCCGGGGGGTGGATTTTTATCCATGTAAAATTTCTGAATTACGATGAAGATATCATGAGATATGCAGATGACCAGCACTGTATTGCCCTCATCCGGAAAGCAAAACTTGAAGGGCTTGCTGCTCTCATACAGAGAAATCCAGAGCAGGCCTCTTTAGTTGATGCAAAGACATTCCTAAAAAATCTGGGGATAAAATGAGCATACTCCTCTCTAAGCCAGCGCAAGAAAAACTACAGCGAAGTGAAGTGCGCGATCAGGTTTCGTTACGTCAACTAATGTCTAAGCTTGAAGCTTTAAACGTATCAAGACTAGAAAGTGACCCATCAGTTCGACGGGTGACAGGTACGACCGAAGAGATTTATGTAATGCGGATAGGTGGCAATCTCSGTGCTTTTCTCACGAAGAAAGGAAAAGATATTGTTCTGCTTAGCATTGAGAACGGTTAGTCATTCGCTCAACTGTAGCTCACTGGACGTCTAAAAGCTGTGCTTTTTAATGTTCGGCGGTTTAATCATTAGGTTTCATATGCATTTACCATCTAGCCATGTATTTGATGTTCTTGCGGCAAAGGGCGTTGACCAATTGCACCACGCAAACAGCGTCGCGACCGCATGCCAGTTTTTAAGATCGCGCGCGCTATTATCCAGGGGCACGATTGAGCGTCTTGGTATAACTCAAACGCCTCAGGACTCTGATGATATTGATCGCCGGTACAGTATTTGGTTTGATGTATTCATGGACTCTGTTGACATCCATCATCGTGCGCGCCGTGCAAATGCATACGGTCCCGTGCTTTTGGTTTTCAGTATAGATTTAATAGATCGAACCGGTACTGGACGGCTATGGGTAACCAAACTAAATCCAACGAAGTGGGCTGGCAAATCAGAAAAACAGCGCTGGTTTCAAGATAGGGATGATCTAGAAGAAAATTTCATGCTGGGGCAATTTGATCAAATGGTCCTAGCCCGCCACAGTGGGGGAGAGCTTCCGTTCAAAGGGCATTTGATAAAAATAGTAATAGATGACCCCCGCCATGAGGACGACGATGGAGTAGACACCTACAGTATGGCTGTAGGCGCCCTTCGACTGGCAATGCAAGACGCGGGGCTTGATATCCCTATCGAACGACGAACTTGTAGGCAAGGTTGTACGTGCAGGCGATACTGGACGGAAAACGATGATCGAATCCTTAAAATGTTCAGCCCTAAAATTTAACAGGTGATACAAGCCTTCTCTGCTCTTATTGGAACGGTCTAAAGCCCCTTCACCAAACGTAAGGCTCTACCGATAATACGCAACCCAGTTAACAACAGATGATACCCGCAGGTGGGACTAATCTGTACATTGAGCGGACGACCGCTTCTGGCCGATTACGCCCCTTCGTGGCAGGAAACAACCAGCAAAAAACGGTTTCGTTGACTCCAAAAACCAAGAGTGAATTCAGCTAGCCAACCCATCTGTAACAGATATGATCGCACTGAATGGGTTCTTCAAATTTGCGAGATCTTGGAATGCCGCAACTACGTAAAGACAATCACTACGTACCGAAGCTTTACCTGAAACAATGGGCAAACAACGGCAAAATCCCCACTTATCGCTTGCTGGTACAGAATGAAAACGTTCCCCTCTGGAGGGAGCAATCCCTGAAAGGAATCGCCTACMATCAACATCTCTACACCTACTTGGCAGGGCAAGAAGAGACGGATGAGTTCGAACGTTGGCTCGACAGTGAATTTGAAAATCCTGCTGAAGAAGCCATCCGCCGAGTTGTCCGTGAAGAGCGCCTTTTTCCTGAACATTGGAGACGGCTTGTACGTTTCGCGGCTGCTTTAGATGTCCGCACTCCCGCTCGCCTTAGGCAGTTCATTCGTAACCAGAACGAGACATTGGAAGCGTTGATGGATGAGACCATGCAACGTTCAGTCCGCGATATGGAAGAGGCAGTTGGAAGGAACGAGCGGCTTGCATGTGGCTCAGAGGATGACGATGCTCTCTCCCTCTTCAAGATATCTATCGAGCCTCTACAGGATGGCGGCGGACAGGTAAAAGCCGAGACCATCATCKGCAGACGAATGTGGATATGGCAAATGAGGCATTTGTTAACAAAAACTTTAGGTCGTGTACCGGCCCACAAATGGACAATTTTGCATGCTCCGCCTGGCATGTCATGGCCGACATCAGACAACCCACTGATACGTCTTAATTTCCAAGACTCAGAAAACTATGACTTTGGTGGAGGCTGGGGTGTCAAGAACGGAGACATACTCCTGCCTTTGAGCCCGAAACACCTTCTTCACACGTCCATCGGTAACCGACCATGGCGTCGAGGTACAACACCCAATTTTGAGATCTATCGGTTGATGCGGAAGATCATAATCGAGCACGCTGATCGATATGTCTTCGCTCAAGACCCTAGTGATATCCACTTGATTAGACCCAGACTGGTCTGCCCGAAGGCCTATGAAAATGAACTGGAATCCTGGCAGAACTGGCATCGCTCGCAGTGCCAAGCCGAGATAGAGCTACAGCGGTAAAGTGTCGGTCTCGTCAAGCGCGTGACCGCTTTTGGCCGAGAGCTGCCCGCCGTGAACGGCTGCTTCTGGCCAGAAGCGGCTCGTAGTCTGTTCAAGATGAACCACAGCTCTAAAGCTATACGCATCTGATTGGTCAACTCATCAATTCGGCCAGGGAAGCGATCCTAAGCTATATAAGCCTCAAGTTTGGAGAGCCCTTCTTAACTGCAGACCCATTAGTTACATTTCCTGAAACCACTGACAACCTTGTCAACTGGAAGGTTAAAGCATTAATTTCATCTATGCTTACACTCAAGCTTTCTGCAATTTCACGACGACCTTGCTTTCGGCTTTGCAAAGCGTCTAACACTTTAGTGAGTAACTGCGATGTCTCTCGCTCCATCGGCTCTGGTTCATTAGCCCGATATCCACTTTTAGCGATATCTATACAAAGACTGCGGTAATTCCACTCACTGACCAACCCCAATGAATTAAAACGGTATGCCATAGCTGCAAGCGACACACCCCAATAATGCTTGAGTTTCATCAGATACTTAATAGAGTAAGTGGGTGGCTGATTAGCAGCCACACTCTCCTTAGGCATTAGAAAGGCTGCAGCAAATGCATCAGCCTGGCGTTCCATTTCAGGTCCATGGGCTTGGCCGTGCTGCATGGTGTAAACGTCGCGCACCAAATGGCCTAGCTCATGTGCCGCGTCAAAGCGGCTCCGCTCCGCGGACTTGATGGTGTTAAGGAAAACAAATGGCTTGCCCTCATACCACGTACAGAAAGCATCAACCTCTCGGGTTTCTTCGGCCAGCGAAAAGACACGAATACCTTTCGACTCAAGCAAGTGAATCATATTGGGAATGGGTGCATTACCTAGTCCCCATACGCGGCGGAGCGTGGCAGCTGCCTCTTCAGGCGCTAGATCGCTCAGGTCGGGTAACCCTGCCGAGGGAAGATTAAACCTTTCCTCTATCCAATGGTTGACTCTAAACGCGATGGCACCTGCTGCAAATGTGCAAGCTTTTAACGCATCAGTCATTTTTGAAAGTTTACGAAAACTTACCGAATGCTCCCTCAATTCTGGCATATCTTCATCAATGAAAAAAAACTGCTGAGGGAAGTTCAATAGTTTCGCGATTTTTTCCAAGGCCGCTGGCTCAGGACAAGAAGCACCACTTTCGTAGTTCTGTAGACTACGACTAGTGATACCTAACTCCTTTGCCAGCTGAGCTTTAGTGAAGCGTCTTCTCACCCTGGCAAATGTGATTTGCTTGGGATTTACTTCGGACATAGCAATTTACTCACAACATGCCTATTTTAGGCTCTACTTCCACCGAAATCTGAGAATTTGATTCATCTTTACGAATGGTGAAATCATCGGGATTATTAGAAACACTTCCTAAGAGTATACGGACACCCCAGTTAGTAATTTTTTTATTACCGAACCCGGTCGGCAAAGACAACTCATATCGAACTTCCTTAAGCACCTTATCATAGTGATAAAGCAACGCCCAGACTTGGGTCTCTTTCTGATGTTCCTTGGCGAACTGGAACGAGACACTATTGAATAGCTCTAACTGACGATTATTTTTATAAACAAAGCCCTCAGCAACCGCTCCTTTCTCAGCCTGGTTCGTCGGCTCATCAATTCCATTCTTGCCGGTTTCGCTGTTGCCAGTCATGACCACGATGGAAATGCTCCGATCAGGCGAGCTGATGAAAGGGCAGTTCTGCTGTTCATGGATATGCCAGTGAGCTGTCGCCAATAAAGTGCGTAGGTCTTCAACGGTCTTCAACCATTGCTGAACGCCAGCCGCAGTCGGCGCGGACGCACGATTGGTCTCATTGCGTCCTCGGAGACCGCCAGTAATGGCATCACGGAGCAGGACTGGGCCCAAGTCAGAATGCAGCTCCCGCAAACGTACATCCACGTCCGCGGGCTCATCAATAATCGTCGCTCGCCGAGTGAAAGCGTTTGAGGCCGTCAGTTCAAATGTGCTCATCGCCGCTCCGTACCTGTTTCCGAAAATGGTCCCTCATGTTGAGGTATAAAAAGCGGAAACACAAGGACCGCTAGCCTAGAATACTTGGTAGTCCGCTCAAGGCCATTTACTGGCAAGCGACCATCGTCCTCGTCCGCGATTGCTGCCTATCGGCGGCTCTCCCTCTGGCCAGTTTGGAGCGATCAATAGCCGTCGATTGCGCACAGCAATCTATGGGTAAAAATTGCTCTCCAGCCCATATCAGTCCCATACGGCCATTTTTCGGACGCCAAAAACCAAAACACCAAACATTCTATTTTAAAATCAGTTACTTGCGTTTTCAGAGTGTGGCGATGCAGGAGAAATTCGAACCCCATGCAACCTTAACAATCGGTTTATCGGCACTCTGATGCAACAGGCCGCTATTGGCCGTTTTCGGCCTGTCACGACTAATCAGTTTGGGTTGTTTTTTGCCATTGCGGCGGTGTTTTTCGAGCAGGTTTATCCGCAAGAGAATATCCACGCTGAGATAGATGAAGGCGGGCAAGTGAGACTGGGGGGCTGCCTAGCTACGACTAGTCGAGCTACCAATCAGCAATTGCCAGTCATTCCCTAATCGCTTCCAGACCAATAGAGCGGTGAGCCGATAGTAATACTGGGTGGCCTCGGAGTGATCTCTCAGGTGCTGAGTAAGAAACCAGCGCACATGCTTGAGCTGCCAGGTCCAGGGATTGTCTCGCTGCCATCGCTGTTGAATGGCCGCTTGCATGATTCGGGCTTGCCGTAGGTGTCGTTGCTGCGTGACCTGCGAGCCGGTCAGTACGCCGCTCAGGAACAGCGCTATATCGAATGGTTTGGTCACTCTCGACCTCCAATGTAGGCCGAAACCACATCGATCCGGTTATGCCCGAGCTCTAGGCTGATTTGTTGGCGCGCCTGTTGATCAAGGTCGCGGTCAATGCGATAGCAGTGGCCACCATTGACTGGTGCGGCGTGCCCCGTGAGCTGTTCGTAGCGCTCGCAGGCGTAGGCTGCTCGCAGTTCATGGAAACCCTTCAGCCCTTGTTCATGCAGCGTTTCTCGGGCGGGGAGCAGGGTCTGTTGCAGAAACGCGGAGTAGCTTTCGTCGCGGGCCAGTAAGTTGCGGCTGCGGGGCGGCGATGCCTTACGAGCAAACTGCAGCGCCGCCTTCACCTCTTCATTTACCGCGACCCATCGCGGCGCTGATGCGCCTGAGCGGCCGCCTTTGGTGCCGTCCTGGATGTTGATGCGGCCTAAGTGTTCGGCTTCGCGCTGCAAGCGTGGCAGGTCGGCCAGGATCGCTTCGCGCAGGCGCATGCCGGTTGTTCGGGCCAACAGGACAATCGCGGCCACCCGCTCGTGTTGCTGTTCGCCAAGCGCCTCGAGTACTCGCCGCACCTGTTGGTGGTCTTGGCCATCCGGCGCACGGGTGCGTACGCTCGAGCGCTGTTGTCCCAACGCCTGACTCGGGCTGGCGATCCTCACGTCCTGATCACCGCGCAGCGCCGCGAGGGCACGGTTGACGCTGCTCAGGCGGTTCTGCGCGGTCGCGATGCAGAGTTCACCTTGCTGGATCTGCTGGCGCAGATACGCGGCGTAGTCTTGCAGCGTCCGGCGATCGATCTGGCGCGCATCGTTGTAACCGGGGCCGTTCTCTGACCGACACCAACGCACAAACGCTTGCCAGCGATCGCTATGCGCTTTGACCGTGGCGAAGTGGCCGCCGCCAAACAGATCCTTGAGCGCTTGTGGGCCGGCGTAGCTCAGCTGGCGGCCATAGCCAAAGTTGCGACCCTCACGCCGACCGACCAGTGCCATCGTCATCACCGTTTTCGTTTGTTTGCAGAAAGAGCAGTAGGGCTTTCCAGTGAGGGCTGAGCCTGTCCAGCTGCCGCCAGTGCGTCGGGCGGATCAGGAGGGTGTTCTCGTGGTGTTGCAGCAGTGCCCCTTCCTCGCGCAATTGCTCGATCAGCCGGGCGAGGTGAGCAGGCTCCAAGGGTGGTGTGGCGACAGCGGCGACAGTGGCGACAACCCGCGTCGTTTCTGGCCTGGCGCGTGGCGACAGGGTGGCGACAGAGGCGGCGACACACCGCAATTCTGGCTGTGGTTGATGTTGCGCCTGGTAGCGGCGCACCGAGTCATTGAGGCGGAACATGGCGGACCTTGAAGGTTCTTCCATCGCGACTGCTCAGCCAGCGATGAGTGATCAGTACGACCAATAAAGAGGCGGTATGGTCAGCGCTCTTGCGGGCAAAACGAGGGCCGTTGCGATTGACGTCTCGGATGCTGAAGTGGGTCCAGCCTTTCTGCACCAGCCAGCGCAACAGCCGATCCGCCTCTTCGCGTCGGCTATTGACTGGCTCCAGTTCTGTCAGGCGCTGGATCTCGGCCAGGTAGTAATCCATCAACGTGGAGGCGCGCTGGATGTGTGCTTCATCCAACTGACTGGCCTCTTCAACCATGGCTAGCACGCCTGCGATGCGCAGCACATTCGCCGGGGCTTTGCCCGCGAAAGGCTGGACGCCGGCTAGCTCGCCGAACTCGCCAGACTGGCACTCAATGGTGTCGTGAATATCAATCCAGGCACGACGGGCACGGGCAGTCAGCTCCAGCGTGACAGGATTGAGTGAGCCATCCTTGTGAAGCGACCAGGGCTTTTGCAGCAGGGCGGTGATCCGCTGTTGGTAGCGCTGGACTTTGGCATCTCGGGTTAGGTCGATCGCCTTGTAAAGTCGCTGGCCGGCCAGGCGCTCGGGCCAACTGATCAGGCATCGGCCGAGGATGCCTTGGCCATTGATCACCGGGTCTTTGAACAGCTGGTTGGCTAGGTAGGGCTGCAGCATCAGATGCAGGCTGAGGCGGCGGTCATAGGCCCGCAGACTTTCCCCTGTCATGGAGCGCGCCCGGTCGATCGGGCTGCCATCCCACAGTGTCGACAAGGTGGTGATCGCCTTGAGCAGATTCTCTTTGCTCATGGTGCTGCTGCCCAAGAACTGGCCACCTTCATCATTGAACAAGCCCATGCTGGGCAAGCCATTGCACAGACTTTTGACCAGGGCCTCAATGGTGGGCTCGGCAATGATCAGTCTCGGCGGTACGGGCTCGGACAGCTCACCGCCTTTCGCCTCTGCACGCTCCGTTGAGGTTTTGGGTTTGGCCATGATGCTGGTAGCGGCGCGATAGGCTTTGAGCTTTTCCGCATACAGGGTCCACTGTTGCCGCTCCCATTCGCGCGCCGCCCTTAATGCCAGGTGATCCACCGCGCTTTTGCGATCCCCCGAGGACGCCACCGTCAGTAGGTAGAGGGACAGCGGATAGGTTCGACCATCGAGTTGGGCATTGGCGTGGCCCTGGCTCACCAAGGCAGTGGTAGCCAGCACCGACTGTGCAGCCATGGCGCAGGGCACGCCGATCACCTCGGCCAATCGCTCGACCGCAGGGCCCAACAGATCCCCGAGTGCTTCGACCGGGTAGGGCAGTGGCGCCTGTTGGTATTCCAGCAACGGTTGTGGTGGCTCGAACGCTTCGCACAGTTGCATCGCTATTCTCCTGAAATTATCGACTTCGTCCTCACTCATCCCGCCACGGTTGTTGAGTGTTATCAGGGATCAAGGCCCCTGCGACCTGTGAGGGTTGTCCACTGACGCGGGACTGACGGCTCCTTACGGCCGGGAGCTTGGGCATCTCATGATCTGGCCTCCTGAGCACCGATAGCGGTGGGCGGGTGGAGGCTGCACTGGCTGACGAGACCGGTGCCGCGAGATCCTGAGTCAGGTGAAGGCAGTGATGTGATGACTGGGGCATGCCTGACTGTCAGTCAGGTGCAGTCCATTCCGTGGGCTGCGGCACCATCATCGGCATCGCTGTGGCGAGTGAGCATTCGGTGTTTGTCACGCCGATTGTCACGAGGAGGAAAGCCGCAAAGGCCCGTGCGAGCAGGGCTGCAGCAGGGCGAGATGCGCTAAGGGAGGAGGTTGCTGCAGGGCAGTTGGTGATGAGGCAGGTAGTCTGCTGCACAGACGCATTGGAGTAGTCGGCATCCATCACAACGGCGTTGTGACCGTGCGAGCCACCGGACGCTGATCGCACTTAGGGAGAACCACCACACTGTGGCGTAGCCTTGAAGGTTCGGGTTACCTGGGCTGGTGCTGTCAGCGACAGCTATCCTCAGGGCTTGGTTTAAGCCATGTCTCGCTGTGGGTCAACCGCTGTTTTGGGAGGCGCGTTGCGCCAGTTGAGACCACTGGAAGGTCTTGGGAATCTGTGGACTTCGGTGGCGATGTAGCCATTCGTCGTGTTTGTCGTGTGAGCCTTCATCGCTGGGAATGCGGAGCCTTCCCAGCGATGAAGGCTTGGCCGGAAGAGCGAAGCAGCGAACCTGAAAGTGGCGACTGTCGCCAACACTGTCGCCACCTTCCAGCCCAGCGCCGACGCGGATTGTCGCCGCTGTCGCCAGTAGGTAAAGGAGCTATTTGCTACCGATTGGCACTTCGACTGAGAGGTGTGATGTTGCTTTCGCCGAGAATCCATACATCAAGCATGTCTGCCCACTGCTGCATCATCTTCGTACGATCCGCCAGGTACGCCGCATGGTTATAGGTACGCCGTACCGCATTGGGCTCGGCGTGGGCGAGTTGCCGCTCGATCCAGTCGGCGGGATAGCCCATCTCGTTGAGCCGGGTACTTCCCGTGGTTCTGGTGGCGTGGGGGCTGTATTCTGAGCCAGAGTTGCCAATGGATCAGGGTTTGGCTGAAGTTCATAACGTGCGGGCTGTCGCGTCCTGATGGATATGGGAAAACATCCAGTCGATAAAGACCTGCGTTTCAGCCACCGCCTCCTGGGAGACGCCGTAGTAATAGCGGGTCAATGGCAGGCGCAAGGAGGGAAACGGGCAGATCAGGCGTCTAGTGGACAAGTCCTTGCCCAGCAGTGACGCCGGGCACAGGGCCACGCCGAGGCCATCGACGGCGGCCTGCAACACCAGGTGCATGTGATCGAATTGCAGGATCGGCTGATTGCGCAATTGAGCGATGCCAGCGTGCTCGACCCAGTTTTGCCAGTCGCTGCTGCGGGTTCTGCCCGACAACAGTGTGTGGTGGACCAGATCGTGGGCGCTGTTTAATGGCACGCTTTGCAGCAGCGACGGTGCTGCGACCAGCACCAAGTCATCTTCCAGCAATATTTGTGGTTGAACATTGGACGACCATCCGGACTGTCCACGGCGGATTACCACGTCGAATGTCTCCCGCGATTGATCCGGTGGCAGGGTGCTGGTGACCACTTCGGGCTGGATATCCGGATACAGCGCCATGAAGTTCGGCAGCCGCGGGATCAGCCATCGCACCGCAAAGGATGGGCGCACGTTGATGGTCACCTTGCGCAGCGAAGCGCCCCGGGTCAGGGCGGTGGCGGCGTTGGCGATCTGCGCCAGGGCCACGCTGACTTGCTCATAAAACGTCTGGCCGGCCGGCGTGAGCAAGGATTGCCGGGTTCGACGCTCGAAAAGCAACACCCCCAGGTGTTCTTCGAGCAGCTTTATATGACGGCTGACGGCGCTGTGGCTGACATGCAGTTCTTCGGCCGCACGGCTGAAGCTCTGATGACGAGCGGCAGCGGCGAAGGCCCGGACGGCGTTCAAGGGGGGGAGGTCGGAAATCATGTGTCTAATTTAGTCACATCCGAGGTGCAATTAAAGCGTTTGTCAGCGTTCTCGCTTCACGCCAATCTGAAGGCCGCACTTTGTCTCGCCGGCCGTTGATCCAATGTCAGTCAAAAACACCCATACTGCTGATCGGGCCTCGATGCGAGCCGCGTCAATATTAGGCCTTTGTCTGCCCGCAGATACCTTGCTGTATTTGCTGTTGCCCATGCAGCCAGAGGCGTTCGGCATCAGTTTGCCGCAGGCGGGCCTGTTGCTGGCGGCCAACCGACTGGTGAGGATTTTCGGTTACCGCTACGTAATGAGTTTTTATGCCAGCAAGGGCGATCGTCCGGCCTCATTGCTGGCCGCCGGGACCGCTGCGTTGTGTGCCTTGGGTTACGCGACGCTTTCGGGGTTCTGGGCCTTGCTGCTTTTGCGCCTGGGCTGGGGCTTGTCTTATGCGGCGTTGAACTTGTCCACGCAAGTCATGGCAACCGCCGCGCCTACGGACGCCGCGCGTCGCACCGGCCGTTCGCGGGCGTTGATTGCCACCGGCCCCATGCTGGCGTTGCCGCTGGGGGCGATGCTTTGCCTGGCCTATGGGCCGCGAGTGATTTTTTTCCTGATGGTCGTGACTTCGTTGCTTGGCATGTGGCTGGCAAACGGTCTGCCGTCGGCGCCGCATCCGATGTCGGCGTCGACGAGGCGATTCCAGCGTCCCGACAGCGTGGCGGTCTGGTCGTTTATCGAAGGGCTGACCCTAGACGGGCTCTTTATCATCGGCCTTTCGTTACAGGCTCAGCAGTTGATGGCGGGCGATGCGGTGATGGTGGCCGGGACGCTGCTGGCCTTGCGTTACGTATCGGAGATGCTGCTCAGCCCGCTGGGCGGGGTGGTGGCGCAGCGCTGGGGAGCGACGCGCATGCTGATTGTTTTCTCGTTGATGACCTCGATTGCACTCGTGGGGTTTGGCAATCACTGTTTGGTAGTGGGCGGGGCCCTGGTGTTGCTGTTGCGCGCGCTGCAATTGCCGCTGGTGGTGACAGTCGTTGCGCAACGCCACCCCGGTGCCGGGCGTGTCCGGGCGCTGGCGGCGAATGCGGTCTGGCGTGACATCGGGGCGGGTGTCGGACCCTTGCTGGCCGGTTTGCTGCTACCAGTGGCGGCATCGGTGTGGGTGTATTCGATGGCAGCACTGTGTCTTGCCGTCAGCGCATTGGCCTGCGCACAACGAAACAGGGTGGCGGTAGAGATAACGCAGTAGTCAGGGCGCGACTTTGCGGGTTTAGCCATTTTTGCCCTCGCCATTATTCAAGTTGAGAAAGAGGGTGGCGACGCAAACTCAGCAAGACCCTCGTAAGTCGTGAGGCGTGGCATGAACAAACAGTCGGATTGAAGAAAATAATAAGTAAACGAATCTATGCTTGAGAGGTGCATCATGTATTCGGGTCTTCAAGAAACGTTAATCAAAATGTAAGAATTTATTGCGTTCGAATGGCGGCTGTGTTTTTTTACGCTTGCGTTCAGCGCACTTTTAAAGGGTATGGCCAGTGATGAAGGGAATCATGTGAGTATGTGTTCTAGTTATTAGCCAGGCTTGTACTAAGTAAAACAATCGCACTCTCTGATCGTCGAACTTTAGATTTTGACGTAACAGCCAACTATTGCCTGGGGAAAAGTAATGAGCCGTGAAACCGTATCCAAGTTTATTTCTGCCGATCGCCGCGGAGCGACACTAAGGAACTTGCTGGCCGAAAAGCGTTGCCTGCGCTTTCTTGAAGCGCATAACCCGATATCCGCGATATTGGCCGAGAACGCATCGCAAACGGTCGGCGGGCAAAAGCGCGAATACGACGGTTTCTGGTCCAGTTCCCTGACAGACTCCACTGCTCGCGGAAAACCGGATATCGAAGTGCTGGATATCAAGGAGCGCCTGGGAAATGTAAACGATATTTTCGAAGTGACCCGCAAGCCGTTGATCATGGACGGCGACACCGGCGGCAAGCCCGAACACTTTGCCTATGACGTCCGTTCGCTGGAGCGTCTGGGGGTCTCGGCGGTGATCATCGAAGACAAGACCGGATTGAAGAAGAACTCGTTGTTCGGCAATGACGTATTCCAGCAACAAGAAAGTATCGAAGACTTCTGTAATAAGATTCATATCGGTAAACAGGCGCAGATATCCACTGACTTCATGATTATTGCGCGCATCGAAAGTTTGATTCTCGATGCCGGCATCGAAGATGCACTGACTCGCGCCGATGCCTATGTTGGCGCCGGTGCCGACGGCGTGATGATTCATAGTCGCAAAGAATCACCCGATGAAATATTTGAATTCGCCAAGCGCTTCCGTCAACAACATCCAACGGTTCCATTGGTCTGTGTGCCGACCAGTTATTCAAGTATATCGTTCGAGGCGTTAGAGGCTGAAGGCTTTAATGTGGTTATTTATGCGAACCATATGTTGCGTTCGGCTTATATGGCGATGAAAACCGTTGCCGATAGCATCTTGTTTTCGGGCCGAACACTGGAAGTTGAGCCCGCCTGCCTGTCGATCAAAGAAATCCTCGAACTCATTCCGGGAACAAAATAATGACCAGACCAACCTTGGCCGATCGCAACGCTCAGGTGGTTGCGCCTAGCACTTCTCGCATGCGCAGCATAGCCAACGAGCTGAAAGAAAAGGGTGAGTCGATCATCAACTTCGCCGCTGGCGAACTCGACTTCGACACCCTCGATAGCTTGAAAAAAGCTGCGATCGAGGCCATTCAGGGCAAGTGCAACACCTACACACCAGCGCTGGGCGAGAAGAAGATTCGCGAGCAACTGGCCGCCTATATCTCGGCGGAACTGGGTGTCAATTACGCCTGGAACGAAGTGGGCATGACCGCTGGTGCCAAACAGGCGTTGTACAACACTGCCATGGTGCTGATCAATCCGGGTGATGAAGTCATCATTCCGATCCCTTACTGGGTGACGTTCCCTACTCAAATCGAGCTGGCGGGCGGTAAACCGGTACTGGTCGATACCAAACCGGACAGCTACAAGTTGACGGCCGATCTGATCAGCACCGCGATTACGCCGAGCACCAAAGCGATCCTGATCAACACACCGAATAACCCGACCGGCGCCGTTTATGACGAGGCCGAACTGCGCAAGATCGGCGAACTGGCGATCCGGCACGACCTGTGGATTATCTACGACGAATGCTATTCCCGACTGATTCGTAACGGCGGGCAGCACCACAACATCGTCTCGCTCATTCCACAGCTGAAAGAACGCACCGTCATCATCAATTCGTTCTCCAAGAGCATGGCCTTGACCGGCTGGCGACTGGGTTACGCCAGCGGTCCGGTGGACGTGATCAAGGCCATGGAAAACCTTCAGGGCCATACCACGTCCAACCCGAACGTGGTTGCCCAAGTGGCTGTGTCCAAGGCTTTGGACCAGTCCACGGATTTCATCACTACCGCTAACGCGATCCTCGATCGGCGCTTGCAGGTCATTCAAAAAAACCTGACCCACATCGAGCATCTCAGCGCTGCCCGAGCGGACGGTGCGTTCTACGTGTTCGCCAATATCCAGTGGTTTATCGGGCGGCAGTACAACGGCAAGGTTGTTCAGACCACCGATGCCCTGGTCGAGTTGATCCTGGCTGAAGCCAAGGTGGCGGTAGTGTCCGGCGCAGGGTTTGGCGACTCCAGCGGCATTCGGATTTCCTACGCCGTGAGCGATGCCGATGTTGAAACCGGTATGCAGCGTCTGACTGAGTTTTTCGGAAAATTTAACTAAGGAGAGCCCTAAAATGAAAAAGGAAAACCCTGTTTCTGTGATTGTCCTGGCGGCGGGTCTGGGTTCTCGCCTGGAAGATCAGACGCTGTCGAAAAACAAATGCCTGATTGAAGTGGCCGGCAAAACCATCATTACCCGTTTGCTGACTCAACTGCAGTCGCAAAACGTGGCGAACGTCATTATGGGCGTCGGCTACTTGAGTGACGTGCTGGAAAGTTACATCCGCAGCAACCATCCAGAGATCAAGAGCGTGTTCGTCCATAACCCGATCTACGCGCGGTCGGGTTCGGTTTACTCCCTGAGCCTGTGCCTGGACGCGGTGCCGGAAGGTCACGATGTCGTGGTGTTCGAGGGCGATGTGGTGGTCGAGGACTCGCTGGTGGCGCGCTCATTGGCGTCATTGAAAACCTTGGGCGAACAGGAGTTTTCCACGGTGCTGGCGCCTTATTCGAGCGAACTGACCGGCACCTTCGCCTTGATCAACAGTGAGAAAGTGACGGCGTGGCGGCATGAGTCGGTGCGCGATGCCGACTTCCCGCTGTTGTCGTCATTCAAGACCGTAAACATTACGGCGATGACCGCCCCGGCGGTCGCGACCTTGCAGGAGCATATCAAGATCACGGTTCATCTCAATGGGGTCAAGGCTCCGCTGGAGTATGCAATGGACAGTCTGATCAAGAACGACTACGTGATCCGGCCGGTGGTGGTTACCCATGAGAAATGGTTCGAAGTCGATACGGCCGAGGACCTGGAAATCGCCAACGAAATTTTCAGCACCTCGGCGTTGGTTCTTTCCTGAGGTGAGCCATGTTTGTTGTTCTCTATGAGGTCTTGATCCTGCCCATCGCCCATTGTTTTCAATGGGTGCTGGACACCAGCTACACACGAACCCAGAGCTTCGGGACGTCAATTGTCGTCCTCAGCCTGGTGTTCAACTTTGTGTTGCTGCCGGTCTACCACTTTGCTGAAAAGGTGCAGAACAAAGAGCGCGCGGCCCGGGCAAAAATGGAGCCGAAAGTTCAAGAGTTCAAACGCTGCTTCAGCGGTTATGAACGGCACATGATGATCTCGGCCCTGTACCGGCAACATCATTACCACCCGGTCTTCGCACTGCGAGGCCTGGTGCCGTTGTTGATTCAGGTGCCGGTGTTCATCGCCGCCTATGGCTTGCTGAGCCATTACCCACCGATCTGGGAAAAGAGCTTTCTGGGCATCGCCAATCTCGGCGCGCCGGATGGTTTGTTGGACGGCGTCAACCTGTTGCCCATCGTCATGACCGTGATCAATCTGATCTCGGCCTACATTTACAGCCGAGATCTTTCGTCCCAGGAGCGGATGCAAACGTGGATCGTGGCGATGGTGTTTTTTGTGTTGCTGTACACCTCTCCATCGGGGCTGGTGCTGTATTGGATCTGCAACAACCTCTTCTCGCTAATAAAAAATATTGTCTATCGAGTTGCCCGATCTGGCTCGACACTTCGAAGGATTTCCAATGCTTAATTCGACGAGCCCCGCGTATGCCGTGGGGGCGAATGCCGTGGCGCAGACCCGGGAAAAACCACTCAAGCTGTTTCTCCTGGCTTTCGCGGGGCTTTATCTACTKCTGTTTCTGGCCACGCCTTTGGCGCTGACCAGTTTCGAGGATGATGTCACTGGCCTCGGTGGTTACTTGACGATCTATGCCGCGACTCATGCGGTGGTGTTTGTTGCGTACCTGGCGCTGATCTTTGTCATCGGCGCGGTTTCACACCGCCATGTGCTTTCTGTCCTGACGGTGATTGGGTTGTGGGCGTTGATCGTCGGTATCGTCTATAGCTTCTTCCTGCCGCTGGATGCGGGGATGATCGACAACTTCAAGTTCTCTGACCCCAAGGCCCTGGTGGTTTCCCGGGAGCACTTGATTGTCGATGTTGCCGTGTGTGTCGGTGCATTGCTGGCCGCGTTGATCGTGCTGAAAAGTTTCGCCGTGCAGGCAGGTAAGTTCCTCACGCTATTTGTGTTGATCTGCGCGGCATATGCCTTGTTCTCGGGTTACACGCTGGCCTCGAAAATCGCTGCAATACCTCCGCCCGGTAACGACGGCAAAGAAACGATCTCGTTCTCGAAAACTGAGAAAAACATCGTCGTGTTGATGATTGACGGCTCCATGGCCGGTTACATCCCCAAGTTGCTGAAAAGTGATGCAAGCATGGCCGAACGCCTGAGTGGTTTCACCTGGTATTCCAACGTGGTGTCCACCGGCAACCGGACTTTCAACGCATTACCGGCGGTGTTTGGCGGGTTCGATTACACCGCGGCCAACATCAACGATCGACCGGGCAACCTGGAAGACAAGGTCAACCAGGCTTACATGCTCTATCCGGAAAACTTTGCCGCCAAGGGCTATGGCGTTAAATACGTCGACCCGTTCTGGTATGGCTTCGCCCGTCGTGGTGACTGCAACAAATTCGTTGAGGGGCGTGCCGGCGATTGCATTCACGTCATCGACACCATCGGTCGGCAGGAAACCAACAAACATATGTCCGGCAAACACACCGAGTACTTGTGGGGAGTGTTCAAGCAGTACCTGGCGATTTCGATTTACAAGGCGGTGCCCAACGCCATGAAGGGGCAGGTGTATGACGCCGGAAACTGGCAAGGTGCCTCGCTGTCCTGGTGGAAGCGTGAAGACAAGTTTCTCGAGAACTACTTCTCGCTATTGGCACTTCCGAGCATTTCCGATACCGCAGCACCTGGCCCGACCTTTACCTTCATGGCCAACAACATCACCCGCGCGGTGCTCAAGCTGGACGAGAGCTGCGTGCCGAACAAGAGCCTGAAAACCACCCCTCAGGAACTTGAGTTCTTCAAGAGCGAAGACACCGCCGAGATCTACGACACCTTTTATTGCGCCATGAGCGGTGTGACCAAATACCTGGACTGGTTCAAACAGCAGGGCATCTACGACAACACCATGTTTGTGCTGGTCTCGGACCATGGCTGGCCTTCGCGCAACCCACTGCTGGATGGCTTCCATGACGCCGAAAAACAGGAAGTGTATTCGCAGTTCCAGAACCTGTTGCTGATCAAACCGTTCGGCGCCCACGGAGTGCCACAAGAAAGCCGCGAGTTCATTTCCAATGCCAGCGTGCCGGGCATTGTCTGTCAGGTGATCGGCGGTTGTGTGGACCGTAACACCGGCAACCGCATCACCTACAAACCGCTGACGGAACCGGTGAAGTTGTACGAAACCCCGTGGCAACCCCAAGGGCAGAACGCCGACTCTTACAAGATTCTCAACACGTATGAAGTGAAGGACGACGTCTCGATTCCGGCCAACTGGAGCAAGTTGCAATGACCATCCTGCTTGAACACGCCGTGGCGATTCCTTATGTCGGTCTTTACCTTGATCCGGGCACTGGCAGCCTGCTGTTCTCGCTGATTGCCGGGGTGGTCACGACGGTTTTTTATTCTGCCAAAGGCCTCTACTACAAGTTGAGCGGCTCGGCCAAAGGCGCGGAAGGCACCGCCGAACGAAGCGTGCTGGACACCTGGTCGGTGGTGATTTACTCCGAGGGCGCGCGGTATTACGGCACCTTCAAACCCCTGTTGGCGCAACTGGCTAAGGCTCGTATAAAAACGCTGTACCTGACCTCGGACAGCAACGACCCCGGGCTGACCGCCCATGCCGACCTGACCACGTGCTTTATCGGCGATGGCCATAAAGCCTGGGCGCTGCTCGGACGGATCAAGGCTGACGTGTGCATCTCGACCACGCCGGGGCTGGACGTGATGCAGTTCAAACGCTCAAAACAGGTGAAGCACTACATGCACCTGGTTCACGCACCGACCGACAAGGCCTTCAACCGGCCTTACTCCTTCGATTACTTCGACTCTGTCGTCATCAACGGTCCTCACCAGGAGCGCACCTTGCGTTTCCTGGAGAACTTGCGTGGCTCCAAGCCCAAGCAACTGATCATGGGCGGGTGCCTTTATTACGATGATCTGGTCAACCAGTTACGCAACCTGACCCCGGAGCGCGTCAGCCCTGTCAAAACGGTCCTGCTGGCGCCAACCTGGGGACGCAATGGTCTGTTGAGCCTGCACGGCAGCAAGTTTCTCCATGGGCTGACGCAGCAAGACATCAACCTGATCATCCGTCCTCATCCGCAAAGCCTGGTGTCGGAGCCGGCATTGATCCAGGAGTTGCAAGCGTTGTTCCCCGGCAACCTGCGCCTGGAGTGGGACTTTTCGCCGATTCCGTTCGAGGCCATGGCCAAAAGCGACGTGATGATTTCCGATATCTCCGGGGTGATTTTCGACTACGCGTTTCTGTTCGAGAAACCGGTGATCACTGTGGGCATCGAGCCGGTACGCGAAGGCACCGAAGCCAGCGATCTGCCCTACGATCCCTGGGAATTAACGGTGTTGAACGACATCGGTCTGCGGCTGACCGAGCAGGACATCGACCGGTTAACTGACTATCTGCCGACACTTACCCAGGACGAACGGTTCAAGCGCAACATCCGCGCCTTGCGCGCCGAGTACGTGGTGAACTTCGGCTGCGCGGTCCAGCCGATCATGAAGGCTATCAAGCCACTGATTGAGGATCACGCAAACGTGACTCAGCCGTTTGCCGCCCTTGAGCAGCGTGCGGAGTAGGGAGGGGAGGTCATGGCTAATCTGCTCGCTGGACTGTCGATATTGATCCCGGCGCTGGTCCTGGCCGTGACGGTGCACGAGGCTGCCCATGCGCTGACGGCCGCGCTGTTTGGTGACAGGGCGGCGGTGGCGGGCGGGCGTGTTTCCCTCAATCCACTCAAGCATTGCTCGTTGCTGGGCACGGCGGTGGTGCCGTTTTCGCTATTCATCCTGACGTCGCTGATGACCCTGCCCGGGATGTTGGTGGGTTGGGGCAAAGCGGTGCCGATCAGCGAGCATTTGTCCTCTCGCAAGGCCGGGCTATTGTGCACCGCACTGGCCGGGCCGGTGGCAAACCTGCTGCTGGCCGCACTCTGCATCGGTGTGCGCAACCAGGTGCAGGAACACGCCTGGTTGGTCGCGTTTCTGGAGACCTGCGCGTCTCTCAATCTATTCCTCTGTGTGGTCAACATGCTGCCCGTGATGCCACTGGATGGCGCGACGTGCATTCAGGCCCTGAGCAGTGAGCGCGTGTGGAATTACTACAAGCACATTCAGCCCTGCCTCTATGTCACCGGCGCCGGGTTGTTGTTCACGGGTTTGTTAAGCAAGTACATCGTTTGGGCTACACAGAGTCTTCTGAGTTCCCTGCCTAGTGGAGTGATTCATGGCTAGTTACGGACTGTTTCTAATTCTGGCAACCCTGACCGTGCTCAGCCCCGGTCCTGGGGTGGTGCTGACGATTTCCAACTCGCTGCGTCACGGCTGGACCGGTTCGCTGCCCGGCATCTTCGGTATCGCGTTGGGCGCTTTTGTCGTGGCGGGTATTTCCGCCAGTAGCGTAGGGTTGATCCTGGCCGCCTCGGCCACTGCGTTCACCATTCTCAAATACATCGGCGCACTGTACTTGTTGTACCTGGGGATCAAGATGTGGCGTACAAAGAGTTTTATCCCCGAACTCAAAGTCACTTCGTCGCGTCCGTGGCGTCGATTCGTCGAGGCGTTGTCGATCCAGTTGCTGAACCCCAAGGCCGGTTTCTTCTTTCTCGCAGTATTCCCTCAGTTCATCAAACCGGAGGGTAACTACTACAGCCAGTTCTTCTTGCTGGTGTCGTCCTATAGCTTGCTCGTCGTACTGGTTCATACCGGATATGCCCTCATGGCCAACGGCGCAAGAGGCTGGCTCTCCACGAACAAGGGCGCCAGGATTGTCGGTAAACTGTCGGGTATCACCTTCTTTTGCTTTGGCGTGCTGATGGCTTCAGCCAGCAAATAAACAGACTTGAATGATTTAACCAAGGAGGCTTCATGGCCAGAAAGGCAATCAACTTTTTACTATTGGACGAAGACCGCGAGCGACTGAAGAAAATCGCCCGTTCCGGACTTCTGCCGTATAGAAGTGTCACCCGGGCTTCGATTCTGCTGTTACTGGAAAGCGGACTCTCCCCCAAGGAAATCAGCTTCCGGCTGAACATCTCGGCACCGGTAGTGTTCAAGTGGCGTAGCCGTTACTTGGCGTCCGGTATCGATGGGTTGGAGGATCTTCCTCGCAGCGGATTGCCGAAGGTGTTGCCGATGGTCGTGGGTGGATAACGCGCTTCGGTATCGCTCAGACGGGCTCTTGAGGCGCAATCATTCGGGTTTTTGGTGAGCCGTTTGAGTTGTGCTGGAAGATGTCCTGTGGCTGTCCCTTGTCATTGAAAAACACTGCCCGATCCCCGCCGAGTGCCTTTTCCCAGACGCTTGTAGATCAGTTTTACAGTGAGCAGATAGTAGTACCGAGTGGATGGGGTGTGATTTTCCAGATGCCGATCTATAAACCATTTCACGTGTTTGATATTCCAGTTCCAAGGGGTGTCTCGTTTCCAGCGTTTTTGAATCGCCATTTGCATGGTCCTGGCTTGTCTGATATGGCGCCGCCGAGTGGCATATGAGCCGCTGAACACTCCGCTGAGGAATAACTTCATGTCGAAGGGGTTGGTAACTTTCGGCCTCCGATGTAAGCAGAGACCACTTCAATTCGGTTGGCACGCCCATCACCTCGGCCATGCGTTCGACGGCTGGTCCCAGCAGATCACCGATTGCGGCCACCGGATAATCCAATGGCGCCTGGCTGGCCTCCAGCAACGGTTGCGGCGGTAGTCGCCATGTTGATTGCAGCATCACCTGTCTCCTGTTCTCCCAGTGTTGTCCTCACGTTCCCGCCACGGATGTTGAGTGTTATCAGGGATAGAGGCCCCTGCGGCCTGTGAGGGTGTTCACTGACGCGGAACGGACGGCTCCTTACGACCAAGAGCACGGGCATTCCCCATCGATCTGGCCTCCTGAACGCATCTGAGGATGCGGGCGGGTGAAGGCTGCACCGGCTGACGAGTCCGGTACCGCGAGACCATGGGCGGGAAAAGGCATCAACGTTGCGAGCGGGGCATGCCTGACTGTCAGTCAGGTGCAGCCTGTCCTGGGCTGCGGCACCGTTGCCAGCGTTAATGCGAGAGGTGTCGAATCGGTTTTGTCATGCCGATTGTCACGCGGTGAAGTGCCACAGAGCCCGATCAGGCGTGGGTTGCAGCAGTGGGATGAGCGCCCGTCTCTTTAGGGGGCAAAGAGACGGGCAATAGGTTGGCGCAAGAAATGGCCAAGCGAATAAGTTGCTGCAGAGCAGCCAGGAGGGGGCATGAGTTGCCGCAGTGGGCATTCTGGAAGAAGTGGCATCCATCACATCGCTGTGACCGTGCGAGCCGCCGGACGCTAATCGCACTTCGGGGAGAACCACCACGATGCGGCGTAGCCTTAAAGGTTCTGGCTACCTGGGTGCTGTCGAGGACAGCGCTTGTACGGTTCTGGTTTAGTGCTCGTTTTGCTCGCGGTCAACAGCATTTTGGGGGCGACTCTTGCGCCAATCGGTAGCGCTGGAAGACCTTGGAGGCCGGTGGTTTTCCATGGCCAGGTGGTCGTTCGTCGGTTTTTAATGTGAGCCCATGCGAGTGGGAATGCGGAGCCTTGCCGCTCGCGTGGGCTTGGCCGAAAAAGCCCCACGAGCGAGGCTTGCAACGGCGACAGTCGCCACCGCTGTCGCCATGCTGCAGGCCAGGTATTACGCGGGTTGTCACCGGTGTCGCCGCTGTCGCCAAATCAACCATCACTCCATCTAGGGAGTCATTCTCGGTTACCGGCGGCGTCCGGTGAGCGCTCACCGTATCGGCACGACATTGTGGTCCCTGGTTTGATTGATCGCAGATGCCGACAGGTTGCCAGTGGCCGCTTTCTGAATGTGCTCACTCCACCAAGCCATCATCGGACGCCGGCGTTCGATGTAGTCCGCTCGGTTGTAAGCGCTTCGGACTTCGTCCTTGTCGACATGCGCCAGCGCGACTTCGATCAGCTCCGGATCCCAGCCATGCTCGTTCAGGATGGTGCTGGCCATGGAGCGCATGCCGTGGCTGACCAAGCGGTCCTGGAACCCCATGCGTTTCAACGCCATGTTGGCGGTCTGGCTATTGGCGTGGGTGCGCGGGTTTCTATCTGCCGGGAACACGTACTCCCTGTGGCCGCTGTGGGGCTTGAGCGTCTCCAGTAACGCGAGTGCCTGTTCGGTCAGCGGGATGGTGTGCGGACGACGCTTTTTCATGCGCTCCGGCGGGATGGTCCAGATGCGTTTGTCGAAGTCGATGTCTGCCCATCGGGTGGTAGCCGCTTCAGCAGGACGGGTCATGGTGTGCAGTTGCCATTCGATCAGGCAGCGGGTGATCCGCTTGATGCTGGCGTTCGCGATTTCCACCATGAGCTCGGAAAGCTCATCGGGTCGTAGCGCGGCCATGTTCTCTTTCTTGGGCTTCTTGAATACCGCTCGAATGCCGCTGAGAGGGTTAGCGAAAATCAGCCCGGAGTTCACCCCGTAAGTCATGATCTCGTTGAGCCGTTGGCTCAACCGCTTCACTGTCTCGAGACTGCCTTTGGCTTCGATTGGGCGAAGCAGTTCGATGATCAACGGTGCGGTAATTTTCGAGAGCGGCGTTGTTTTCATGTCTGGGAATACGTGCAGCGTGAGCGATCGCCAAATGTCCTCTGCGTACGCCGGCGTGACGGAGTCCTTCTTCAGCTCGAACCAAGCGGTGGCCACGTTCTCGAACGTGTGTTCCGTCTCCGCTCGTTTGGCTTCGTCCTGTGCATTGCGTTGCACCTTGGGGTCAATGCCTTGTGCCAGCAGCTCGCGCGCTTCAACCACTTTTTTCCTGGCGTTCGCTAATGAGAGCTCTGGGTACGTGCCCAGCCCCATATTGATACGGTTTTTGGTTACCGGCTCGCGGTAGTTGAAGTTCCACAGCATCGAGCCATTGCTCCTGACTCGGAGCTGAAGGCCGTCACCATCGCTAAGGACGTAATCCTTGTCTTTTGCCTTGACTGCCTTGAGCTGGCGGTCGGAGAGGCGAAGGGCTGGAGCAGGCATGAGAGCTTCCTCTGACACCGTTTTGGTATTCCAAAAAATAGCACCGGATGGCTTGGAATACCATTTGGAATACCCAAACGGCTGGAACTCAGAAAACCTCTACGGAGCCCAATAGCGCTTAAACCCTTGATTTTGCTGAATTTCAGGCACAAAAAAAGACGTCCGTGGACGTCTTTAGATGATGAAGTGGTGGAGCCGGGGGGATTTGAACCCCCGTCCGCCAGTACTCCGCTGTCGGTACTACATGCGTAGCCGTGTCTATTAAGTTAACCCTCAGCGACCCGACGGGCAGGGTGCTTTGGGCGAGTTGTGTAAGTTTTAGCCGCTTCGTCCACAACGTACTGCAC
Source organism: Pseudomonas sp. P5_B3 (assembly GCF_056400405.1). Taxonomy (NCBI): domain Bacteria; kingdom Pseudomonadati; phylum Pseudomonadota; class Gammaproteobacteria; order Pseudomonadales; family Pseudomonadaceae; genus Pseudomonas; species Pseudomonas sp. P5_B3. The sequence continues at coordinate 24,936 of NZ_JBFULI010000003.1, forward strand.
GGCGATTCTGTTCTATATGACAATCACTTTGGGTTTACAGACATCCCCTGGTGATTGCTGGACCCGAAGGTACCAGAAGCTCAGGGCTAAGGCTGCTTACGCAGCGAGAGCGAATTCCTGGCCGTAGTTTTCGTCATTGGCAACTATAAGTAGTTGCAACAGTGGATTTACGAGTTCTGTTACCAACTCGGCATGCACCTAAAGTTTCGCAACCGGCGTCGAATCCTAAACGGCCCCGAGCCTGATGCTCTGTGAATCAAGTGAGCAGCAGGCATGTACAGTGTACGTCATCACGCCCCGGAAGGCCAACCCGAAGGTTGACCACCACAGATCATGGGTTTGGCTCGTTGCTCTGTTTGTCAGCGAGTGCCAATGCCTGGGTGGCCTCGGTGACGCATTTTTTGTCGTCTCCGGAGGCTTGTGAGGCCTCGGCGCTGGACATCAGTCTTTTGATCTCCATTGAGGTGTTTCCGGAGGTCGCCGGCAGCGCATTCACTTTGCCTTTGAGCTCTTGCAACTTGCTCGTACAAAGGTTGTTGTCCGCAGCAAATACAGGAGAGGCGAGCATTGCAGCAGAAATGAACAGACCAGCGAGTGTGCTGCGTTTCATGGATATCTCCTTGAACTGATGGTCTCGGTGCTGCCGTATGAGTGGACGGCCAGGCCGAGCCGGAAAAATCAGCCACGATCGGATGGGGCTTACTTCAAAGACTACGATTCAACGCAAGAATTCGGTTTTTTCAGAAAACGTGTCGAGCTTTTTCCAGCGATGCGGACGGTTACACATTTCCAGGCCCCAAATGCAACAAAACCCGCAACTGGCGGGTTTTGGTTTGCTTCGTGTCGGACGCAGCCGGGCTTTGAACTCCCGGCTGGCAGTACTCCGTTGTTGATGTACGCCGACAAGGCCAACCCGAAGGTTGGCCTTGAACTGAGTTACTTCGCGCCTTTGTGCGCGTTCGTGACGTCCATGATGGTTTGGTTGGTCTCGGCGATGCAATCATCAATACCTGCCTTGGTGCCTTTTGCCTGGTCGGCTTTGGCTTTCTTGATGGAGGCATCCACCTGGTCAAGCATTTCCCCGGGAATCTGTGCCTTGCCGTTTTCGATGGTTTGCAGGTTGACCGCGCATTGGTCTTTTTCGGCCGCAAACGAAGTGGAAGCCATCATGGAAGCAACAACGAAAAAACCTAACAGCACAGAACGATTCATGTGTATCTCCTTGGACTGAAGGGCCAGGCTTTGCTGGCCATCAAATCGGACTACCGAGTGTAGGGAAGGTCCCGCATTAGCGGGACTTGATCAGTGAACTGCGGCGGCACGTCAGGGTTCTGTTTGTCTACTGTAGAGCTGTCGATTCCGGCAAATAGCGTTAAGGAATGCACCTCTATGCACCTTCCTGTAGATCCTGCTATCAGGGCACCCTAGCCTGGGTAACGCGGTCCACGAGATAGACTAGTCCGTGGTAGTCAATGCCGCCATGTTGCGTCAGACCGATCTCACAGGTGCGGCTGGTAGATATCCCCTCGCTGCACTGTTGCACCGCGTCCTTGAGCGTGCGCAGCGAATGGGCGTTCAACTCCGGCGTGGTGAAACCCTTGTCGCCGGCGAAGCCGCAGCAGTGAATGCCTTCGGGAATGACCACGTTTTTGCTGCATTTGCGCGCCAGATCGATCAGCGCCTGACTTTCGCCAAGGTGCTGAGTGCTGCAAGTGACGTGCACCGCAATCGGCGCTTCCTGCGGTGTGAAGTCGAGGCGATCCATCAAGTGCGTGCGAATGAAGCGCACCGGGTCATACAGGTCCAGACGGTTTTCGCTCATATCCTGAACCAGGCGCAAGGTGCAGGGGCTGGTGTCGCAGTAGATCGGGTCGAGCCCGCCGCGGCTGGCGTGCAGCAACGCGCCAATCAGCTCCTGGCGTTTGTGTTCGGCTTGTTTGGCGTAGCCTTTGGACGCGAACGGCTGACCGCAGCACAGGTTGTCGAGGTTGGCCGGGAAAACTACCTGATAACCGGCCTTTTCCAGCAGGCTTCGGGTCTTGTCGTGCAGCGACATTTGTTCCGTGTCGCCCGCCGCCGGCCCCATGGCCCTTGATACGCAGGCGGCGAGATACACCACACGCGGGCGTTCATCGGTGATCGCCGGGCTGAAGCGAATTGGCCGTTCAGGCTGGGGCATGGCGTTGGTCCACAACGGGACCTGCCCCTTGGACAGCTTGCTGACGGCAGCGGAAAGTTTTGTCAGTCTTGGCGTCCCCAGCAACATCCGCGCACCATTGGCCACGTGCAGGGTGAAGCGCGCACCTTGCAGTGCCGTGGCGAAATTTCCTTCAAGCCAGTTGGCGGTTTTCGTATGCGTCGCCTTCCGGCTGCGCAGCTTTTTCACCAGTTCGCCGGTATTGATGCCGACCGGGCAACGTTGCGCGCACAGGCCGGTGGCGGCACAGGTATCGATGCCCTGGTATTCGTACGCGGCTTCGAGTTCGGTGGTGTCGATGCCGGCGCGTTTTCGCGCCTGAATGTCGCGCCAGATCACGATGCGTTGGCGTGGGCTCAGGGTCAGACCTTTTGACGGGCAGACCGGTTCGCAGAAGCCGCATTCGATGCACTTGTCTACAATCTCGTCGGCGGCCGGCAATGGCTTGAGGTGCTTGAGGTGGATCTGTGGATCTTCGCTGAGCACCACGTCCGGGTTGAGTATGCCGTTGGGGTCGAGCAGACGCTTGAGTTGCCACATCAACTGGTAGGCATCGCTGCCCCATTCCAGTTCGACGAACGGCGCCATGTTGCGCCCGGTGCCGTGTTCGGCTTTCAGCGAGCCACCAAATTCCACCGCCACCAGTTGCGCCACGTCGTCCATGAACGCCTGATAGCGTGCGACTTCTTCCGGGTTGTTGAAGCCCTGGGTGAAGACAAAGTGCAGATTGCCTTCCAGGGCGTGTCCGAAAAGGATCGCTTCGTCGTAGTGATGTTTGTCGAACAGTTCGATCAGGCGGTTAACGCCGATGGCCAGTTGTTCGACCGGGAAGGTGACGTCTTCGATGATCACCGTGGTGCCGGTCTTGCGTACCGCGCCGACGGCAGGGAAGGTGTCTTTGCGGATGGCCCAGAGACGGGCGTTTTCCTGTGGATCCTCAGTGAAATCGACTTGTTTTTCCACGGGGAACGTTTTCAGCGACGCCATGATCTGCACCAGTTGTTCGTGCAGCAAGGTGGACGATGCGGCGCGTGACTCGATCAGCAAGGCGCAGGCATTGTTCGACAGATGCTGTACGAAAGGCGGCATGCCGGGTTTGTCCTGCACTGAACGCAGGCTGCGCCGGTCCAGCAGTTCCACGGCCGACACCGGTTGGCTCTTCAGCACGGTGACCGCGTTGCAGCAGGTCTCGACATCGGGGAACACAATCAGGGCCGAGGCCTTGTTCGGGTGGTCGATCACCGTGTCGTAGGTCACGGCACTGATGAACCCGAGCGTGCCCTCGGAGCCCACCAGCAAGTGGCTCAAGATATCCACAGGCTCGTCGAAATCCACCAGGGCATTGAGCGACAGGCCGGTGGTATTTTTCAGACGGTATTTGTGGCGGATTCTCGCAGCCAGCTCGGAGTTGGCGCGAGTCTCGCGACCCAGGGTCGCCAAGCGCTCCAGCAGGGCGGCGTGGCTTTGGCGAAACGCCGTGACGCTTGCTGCATCCTCGGTGTCGAGACGGCTGCCGTCGGCCAGCACCAGGCGAATGCCAGCCAGGGTGTGATAGGTATTTTGCGCCGTGCCGCAGCACATGCCGCTGGCATTGTTGGCGACGATACCGCCGATCTTGCAGGCGTTGATCGAGGCCGGGTCCGGGCCGATCTTGCGTCCGAAAGGCGCCAGCCAGGCGTTTGCCTGGGCGCCGATCACGCCCGGTTGCAAGCGAATCTGTGTGCCTTGCCCGCGAATCTCGCGCGCGTTCCAGTTATCCCCAAGCACGATCAAAACCGAATCGCTGATGGCCTGACCAGAGAGGCTGGTGCCGGCGGCGCGGAAAGTCACCGGGACTTGATCGCGTTGCGCCAGTTGCAACAGTGCCACCACTTCGTCTTCGGACTCGACGCGGATCACCAATTGCGGAATCAAACGATAGAAGCTGGCGTCGGTGCCGAAGGCCAGGGTCGACAGCGGGTCGTCGAAACGTCGCTCTTGGGGAATCAGTTGTTGTGCATCACGCAGGAAAGCCGCCGGTAGACTCATTGGTCCTCCAGGATCAGTACCACCAGGTCTTTCGGTCCGTGGGCGCCGTACGCCAGCACTTGCTCGATGTCGGCAGTCTTCGACGGGCCGGACACCAGCAACGCGTTGGTCGGCATGCCCTGGGCCCATTCGAATTCCTGTTGCACCTGATAGAAGTTGTCGCGGATTTCGCTGGCCTTGAGCAGGGCGAAATGCACCGGTGGCGCCAGGCTCATCAGACGCGGTTCTTCCCGGGTCGGCCAGAGAATCAGGCTGCCGGTCGCCGCGATGGCACCGAGGGTGGTGGTCAGACTCGCCGGGGTGTCGTTGAACAGCTCGGCTTTCCATTCTTCAACCGGGCGGTCGTAGGCTTTTAGCATCGGCAAATCGGGACTGTTCGCCCAGTGCTGCGTGATCCGTTGACCGTGGGGCGTTGTCGGTGCAATCAGCAGACTCGGCAATTGGCGGTCCCGCAGCAATTGCGCCAGCAGCGCCGGCCACTCTTCGCCGGACGTCAGATGGATTTCCGTGTGCACCGCTTCCATCAATTTGCACAGTTGCGCAATGCGTTGTTCAGGTGCGTACGTGTAAGGCTGAGTCACCAAATCGACATCAAAGTTGTCGGCCACTGGCGTGGTACCTGTCAGGCTTTTACGCAGTTTGGCGAGGATATTTTGCTTGGCGCTCATCAGCGGTCTCCCTGTTTTGCCAAATGCTCGCGGGCCATGTCATGCAGTGAGCGGGCGGCGGGTTTGGGGGCGCTGTGGTTTTGCGTCCACGGGCCGACATTGCTCGGCGTGAGGGCGCGCAAACGGGTGGCGAAGAAACCGAACAGACGGTACAGCGTCGGCGAACTGTTGAGCTTCGCCCAGGCGTTCCAGATGAACCGCTCCTTGCGCGAATACTTGCTGCCTTGGCCACGCATCACTTGGTGGGGGCTGTCGGGAGCCTTGACGTTTTCTTCCCGCAGGCGCCGCAACAGAGCAGGGATCGGGATTTTCACCGGGCAAACTTCACCACAGGCACCACACAGCGACGAGGCGCTCGGGTGATCCGGGACTTTCGCCAGGCCAACCATGTGCGGGGTGATGATTTTTCCGATAGGGCCGGGGTAAACCTCCCCATAGGCATGGCCGCCGATTCGGGTATAGACCGGGCAATGATTCATACAGGCGCCACAGCGAATGCAGTTCAGGGTCTGGCGCAATTCGCTGTCGGCAAACGCCTGGCTGCGGCCGTTGTCGAGCAGTACCAGGTGCACTTCCTGCGGGCCGTCTAGCTCATGTTTCTTGCGCGGGCCGGAGATCATGTTGACGTAAGTGGTGATCGGGATGCCCAGGGCCGAACGAGTCAGCAGCGACAACAGCGGTACCACATCGCGCAGGTTTTCCACGACTTTTTCGATACCGGTGACGGCGATGTGCACGGGCGGCACGGTGGTGGTCATGCGGCCGTTGCCTTCGTTTTCCACCAGCAGCAGGGTGCCGGTTTCGGCCACGGCGAAGTTGACACCGGAGACGCCAATGTCCGCTTCGAAGAATTTCTGCCGCAAGACCTTGCGACCGATCTGAATGAGTTGGTCAACGTCCTTGGTGTATTCCACGCCAAGTTTGTCGTGGAACAAGGACGCGACCTGACCGGCATTCTTGTGGATCGCCGGCATGATTATGTGTGAAGGCTTCTCGTGGTCGAGCTGGACGATGTACTCGCCCATGTCCGATTCCAGGCATTCAATGCCCCGATCAGCGAGGAAATGGTTCATCTCCATCTCTTCGCTGACCATCGATTTGCCCTTGATCACTTGCCGCCCCTCGTGAGTGCGGATGATCGAGAGGACGATGCCATTGGCCTCGTCCACCGTTTCCGCCCAGTGCACTGTCACACCGTTGCGGGTCAGGTTCTGTTCCAGTTGCTCGAGCAGGTCGGGCAACCTGGAGAGCGCACGGGCACGGATTGCATTGCCCAGTGAGCGCAAGTGTTCTCTTTCATGGGCATCGCTGAACGCCGCTGCCCGTTTGCTCATCAGTGAATCCATCGCCTTGCGAAAGTTGCCTCGCAATTGCGCGTCACCCAACGCCTTGTGGGCGCGGGTGCGGAAATCTTCTTCTACGGCAACCGTAGGAATAATCGTGGAAGTGCTCATTGGGCACCTCCGGTACGCTGCCAGAGGAAGCTGGCCAGATGCTGTCCGCGCAACGCTTCCTKCTGTTTTTCCAGCGAGCCGTTGATGTTCATCAAGCAGCCGCAGTCGGCACTCAATATCTTGTGCGCGCCGGATTCCTTCAACGCCCGGGTCTTGTCAGCCACCATCGCGCCGGAAATGTCTGGCATACGGACGCTGAATGTCCCGCCAAAGCCACAGCATTCACTTTCGTGATCGTGATTGACCCGTTCCACATTGCTCAGTTGCGCCAACAACTCGCGGCCGTGCAGATGGGTGTTCATTTCACGGCGTGCCGAGCACGAGGTGTGCAGCGCCACTTTTACCGGCTCGCCGCTGTCCTTGAGCTGCACCTTGCAGACAAACAACAGGAACTCGGCCAGTTCATAGGTTCTGGCAGCCAGCGCCTGAACCTGCTTCAACGTTTCCGGCTCGTCCTTGAACAAGTCGGCATAGTGTTCGCGCAACATCCCGGCGCAAGAGCCCGACGGCACCACCACCGGATAATCCCCGGCAAACAACGCCAGTTGCGAGCGCGCCACGGTCCGTGCCTGTTCGGTGTAACCCGAGGTGTAGGCCGGTTGTCCGCAGCAACTTTGCCCTTGCGGGTACTCGACTCGAATGCCTTCGCGCTCGAGCAGGTGGATCGCATCCATTCCGGCTTCGGGGTAGAACAAATCCACCACGCAGGTTCCGAACAGGTAGACCCGTGACGGTTTCTCGCTGGGGTATTGCCGAGGCTCGGGCAGTGGCGGGGCGACACGGGTCGCATTCGGCACAGCGTTGTAAAAAAGCTCGCTCATCAGGCGTGTCTCCGGGTGGTCCCGGTTATTCGTCTGTTGAGGCCGCTGAATATAGAGAGGGAAGCTTTCAGCAGCCTTACAGACCGGGGTGTGAATAGCGGACGCCGGGGGCATGGCCCGGCATCGGTTTTTACTGTACTGCGTGTAGCTTTTAGTGCACCAGCATGCCGGTGAACCAGTAAGCCTGAGCCAGAGTGATCAAGCCGACAATCGTTGCAAAGAATAGGCTGTGCTTGAGGGTGAAGCGGAACAGATCCGATTCCTTGCCCACCAGGCCGGTCGCGGCACAGGCCACGGCGATCGATTGTGGCGAGATCATCTTGCCGGTCACGCCACCGCTGGTGTTCGCCGCCACCAGCAAGGTGTCGTTGACACCGATCTGGTGTGCGGTGGTCGCTTGCAGCGAGCTGAACAGGGCGTTGGACGAGGTATCGGAACCGGTGAGGAACACGCCCAGCCAGCCAAGGAATGGCGAGAAGAACGGGAAGGCCGCACCCGTCGCCGCTAGTACCAGGGCCATGGTCGAGGACATGCCCGAGTAGTTGGTGACGAAGGCAAACGCCAGCACCATGCCGATGGACAGGATTGGCCAACGCAGTTCGTAGAAGGTCTCTCTTAAAGTGGTAAGACCAGTTTTGAAATTGACCTTCAGCACCAGCATCGAGATCAGGGCCGAGAAGAAAATCGCCGTGCCGGTGGCGGAAATCGGGTCCAGTTTGAACACGGCTGGAAGGGCGGTTGGCGCGGCCACGATGGGTGCGACCTTGATCACCATTTGATCCAGGTGCGGGATGGCGAAGTTGAATACGAAGCTGTACATCGAACCACCGGCGGCGAACATCGCCTTGAACGGCTTCAGGGTCCAGATGGTCACCAGTACGGTCAGGATCAGGAACGGCGACCAGGCCTTGAAGATTTCCCCAAGGCTGTAGGGCGAAGCCACGGTGGTGCGCTTCTGGCCGAAACCACCGACGCTGGCGCTCACCACGGAGGCCGAGACAGCGCCGACGATGTGTTGGCCGGCGGCGCGTTTTGGCTGCCAGACTTTCAGGAACAGGGTCAGGGAAATCAGGCTGGCCAGGGCCGAGGTGATGTCCGGCAGTTCCGGGCCGATGAAGTTCGAGGTGAAGTACTGGGTCACGGCAAAGCTCAAGCCGGCCACCAGGGCGGCGGGCCAGGTTTCCCGCACGCCGCGCAGGCCATCCATCATGAACACCAGCCAGAACGGCACGAACATCGACAGCAGCGGTAGTTGGCGACCGGTCATGGCGCCGATCTTGAAAGCGTCGATACCGGTCACTTGCCCGGCAACGATGATCGGAATACCCAAGGCACCGAAGGCTACCGGCGCGGTATTGGCGATCAGGCACAAGCCGGCTGCGTACAACGGGTTGAAGCCCAGTCCTACCAGCAGCGCGGCGGTAATCGCCACCGGAGCGCCGAAACCGGCCGCCCCTTCGAGGAAGGCACCGAAGCAAAAGCCGATCAGCAGGACCTGCAGGCGCTGGTCATCGGTGATCGACAGGACCGAACTGCGGATGACTTCAAACTGGCCACTCTTGACCGTCAGTTTGTAGAGGAACACCGCTGCCACAATGATCCAGGCAATCGGCCACAGGCCATAAGCGAAGCCATACCCGGCGGCGGCGAACGCCATATCGACCGGCATCTGGAACGCGAAGATCGCCACCAGAATCGACAAAGCGAGGGTGATGCTGCCGGCCACATGCCCTTTGAGGCGGAACACGGCCAAAGCCAGGAAGAAAAACACGATGGGGATAACGGCTGCGAGTGCGGACAGGCCGAGGCTGCCGAGCGGGGTATAGAGCTGTTGCCAGGTTTGCATATGGGGTGGCCCCTAATTGTTGTTGGTCAGGCACTGATCAGCGTTCTTGGATAATTGGTAAGACCAATTTACAATCGCTGTTGGCTAGGGTAAAAGCCTTGTAGGCGGTGTGTCAATTTGCCGCCCTAAAACTTTTGTCGAATGGAAAGTGCGCAGGTCGTCTGTCTGGTATGACCAAATGCGCTATGGCAGGTGCTGGCGCGGCGCCGATAGGCCAGAATAGAGCCCCGGCGAGCCGTCGGATCGTGGAGAAATCGAGTTATGGGGTTTGATCAGATTCGTCAGCGCCGTTTGTCTGACGATATTGTCGAGCAGCTTGAGGGCATGATCCTCGAGGGCACGCTGAAGGCGGGTGAGCGCTTGCCGGCCGAGCGCGCGTTGGCCGAACAATTTGGCGTGTCACGCCCTTCGTTGCGCGAAGCCATTCAGAAGCTGACCGCCAAGGGCCTGCTGGTCAGTCGCCAGGGCGGCGGAAACTATGTGGTGGAATCACTGGGTAGCACCTTCAGTGATCCCTTGTTGCATCTGCTGGAAAGCAATCCTGAGGCGCAGCGCGATCTGCTGGAGTTTCGCCATACGCTGGAAGCGTCTTGCGCCTACTACGCGGCGCTGCGTGCCACTGATGTGGATCGCGAGCGGCTGACTGCTGCGTTCAACGAATTGCAGGACTGCTATTCCCGTCACGAAGAGGTGAGTCGTGCCGAAGAGGGGGCTGCGGACGCAAAGTTTCACCTTGCGATCGCCGAGGCCAGCCACAATGCCGTGTTGCTGCACACCATTCGCGGGCTGTTTGACCTGCTCAAGCGCAACGTGGTGACCAACATTGGTGGTATGTACAAGCAGCGCACTGAAACCCGCGACATGTTGATCGCGCAGCACCGGGAGTTGTATCAGGCGATTATCGAGGGGCGGGGGGAGCAGGCGCGGGAAGTTTCCAGCCGGCACATTCTGTATGTGCAGGAGGTGCTGGAAGAAGTGCGTCAGGAAGTGCAGCGAATGGCCCGGGCGGAGCGGCGCAAGGGGATGTAGTCAGTCGGTTTTGTAAGGCTTGTGGGATTGCTTTCGTCGGATCGCCGCCCGGACCAAGCCCGCTCCCACAGTTACACCGAAACCCTGTGGGAGCGGGCTTGCCCGCGAAGGGGCCTCAAGGCGAAAGAATTACTCTTCCTTGCCCTTGTTGCGCACCGCACGCTGCAACTCGCGACCGGCGTCGCGTTCGCGCTCGGTATCGCGCTTGTCGTATTCCTTCTTGCCCTTGCCCAGCGCGATCTCGCACTTGACCATGTGCTTGCTCCAGTACCAGGACAGGCACACGCAGGCGTAACCCTTTTGCTGCACGGCGGCGGCCAGCTTTTCCAGTTCGCGCCGGTTGAGCAGCAATTTACGGGTCCGCACCGGGTCAGCGATGACGTGGGTACTGGCGGTCGTCAGGGGCGTAATGTGGCTGCCGAGCAGCCAGGCTTCGCCATCCTTGAGCAGCACGTAACTGTCAACCAGCTGCAGCTTGCTTGCCCGCAGACTTTTTACTTCCCAGCCGGCCAGGACCAGACCAGCCTCGAACCGATGTTCGATGAAGTAATCGTGTCGCGCCTTTTTATTTTGCGCGATGGTCCCTGTTGGGTGTTTCTTCTGTTTAGCCATAGGGGCGGCATTATAGGGAGTTGCACGCGAGTCGGCTACGGTGTTGCTACGTGCTTGAGCAGGTTGATTGAATCCCGGACAATGCGGCCTCTTTTTTGAACGCTTGGGCGTGATAACGATGTCGACAGACAAGGTTTCTGTCCACGGCAGTTGGGCTAGCCGCTGGGTCTTCATACTCGCCGCGACTGGTTCGGCCGTGGGGCTGGGTAGTATCTGGAAATTCCCGTACATGGTCGGCGTCTATGGCGGCGGCGCCTTCGTGCTGATGTTTCTGGCCTGCATCGCGCTGATTGGCGTACCGGTCATGCTGGCCGAAACCCTGATCGGCCGGCGTGCCCGGCAGAGCCCGGCCAATGCCTTGAAGACGCTGGCGGTCGAGGCGGGGCACTCGACGAAATGGTCCTGGGGCGCATTTGCCGGGATGATCACAGCGTTGTTGATCCTGTCTTTCTATAGCGTTGTCGGCGGCTGGTCGCTGGATTACATCATCGACATGGGGCGTGGCGACTTTCAGGGGGTAACGGCGGATCAGGTGGGGGCCTACTTCGGCAATGTGATCGCCGATCCATGGCGCCTGACACTTTGGCACACGATTTTCATGCTGTTATCAGCGGTGGTGATTGCCAGGGGCGTGGTCGCCGGGCTTGAGCGCAGCCTGCGCATCATGATGCCGCTGCTGTTTGTGATGGTCCTGGTGCTGTTGGGCTACAGCATGACCACCGGGCATTTCATGGAGGGCGTGCATTTCATGTTCGACTTCCACCCGGAAAAGGTCCTGGACGGCTTGTTGCCCGCGATGGGGCATGCGTTCTTTTCCCTGAGCGTGGGCGTCGGCTCGATCATGATCTACGGCGCCTACATGCCAAAGAACTCGTCGATTTCAGGGACGGTCGTTGGCGTGGCGCTGCTCGATACTTTCGTTTCCCTGGTGGCCGGCCTGGCATTGTTTCCGATTGTTTTCGCGGCGGGTCTGAATCCGAGCGAAGGGCCGGGGCTGATGTTCGTCAGCCTGCCGTTTGCCTTTGGTAACGTGGCTTTCGGGCAGTTGATGGGTGTGGTGTTTTTCGTGCTGGTGGCGGTCGCTGCCTGGAGTTCGGCGATTTCCCTGCTTGAGCCGATGGTGGCCTACCTGGTCGAACGCACTAAGGTGAGCCGTGCATGGGTCACCTTCTGGTTGGCTTTCAGCTGCTGGTTTGTCGGTCTGGGCACGGTGTTCTCCTTCAATATCTGGAAGGAGGCCAAGTTCTTCGTGAACGAAGGCGGGATGTTCCACCTTTACCAATGGGGAGCAGCCGGTGGTCTCGACTTCTTTGGCGTGATCGATTTCTTCACCTCGCGACTCATGTTGCCGCTTGGCGGTTTGTGTTTCGTGGTATTTGCGGGCTGGATCATGGGGCGTAAAGCGGTGCGCGACGAGTTGTCGATCCGCAACCCTGCGCTGTTTGGCCTGTCCTTGTTCTTGATGCGCTATGTGGCGCCCATCGGCATCCTCGTAGTGTTTGCCGCCCAGCTGTGGAAGTGACGCTGACATGACGACACACATTTCACGTTCGGCCTTGCTGCCTTACCCGGCACAAGCGCTGTATGACCTGGTCAACGACGTGGCGCGCTATCCGGAGTTTCTGCCGTGGTGTTCGTCGGCCGAAGTCCTGGAAAGCTCCCCTGAGCATATGCGCGCGAGCGTTGGTGTGGCGAAGGGCGGCCTCAGTCAGCACTTCGTGACGCGAAACGCTCTGGTTCCCGGTCAATCGATCGAAATGAATCTTGAAGAAGGCCCGTTCAATCAATTGCATGGTGTGTGGGTGTTCAAGCCGCTGGGCGAGAAGGCCTGCAAGATCAGTCTTGATCTGTCGTTCGATTATGCCGGGCCGCTGGTTCGTGCCACGTTGGGGCCATTGTTCAATCAGGCCGCCAATACGCTGGTGGATGCGTTCTGTCAGCGCGCCAAGCAGATTCATGGTTGAAGCCGTGATCGATATCGAAGTGGTGTACGCCGCTGTGGACAGGCAGGTGCTGCTTTCACTCGCGGTGCCGGTCGGCACTACGGTTCGGGCGGCCGTGCTCAAGTCTGGTGTAGGGGCAGAGTTTCCTGAACTGGATCTTGCCGCCTGCCCGGTGGGTATCTTTGGCAAGGTAATCACCGACCCGGACACTCGAACGATTCAGGCGGGGGACCGAATCGAAATCTACCGGCCGCTGCTGGCGGATCCGAAAGAGGTCCGTCGCCTGCGTGCAGCAAAAGCGGCCGAGGCCAAGGCGCGGAATCAATGATTGAATTGCGCGCCAGGCACTAAAATTTCCGCCCACAGGTGGTTAAATCCCTGAGTGTAAATATGCCTTGTAGGCTTTTTATCGGGGAAATGTAGGATTGGTTTGAGTATTGAAGAGAATTTTCTCTTTGTTTCAATCTTGATTGAATGTGGTTCCGATTAAGCCTAAATCAAGTCTTGCCCTCGTTATGTGAGGGGCAAATAAACTCATTTAGGGATAAATCTGAAATGGACTTGATCAAGTCGTTGAAGCATACAAGTGTGCTGGCAGCAATGGGTGCGGCTTTCACTGTCATGCCGGCCAGCGCAGCCTCCAATGTGTTAACCGCCACGATAAGCGCACAAGGCAAGGTGGTGGCTCAGGCGCCCGAGTGGATCTCTGCGGTAGAGTACTTCTCCCAGCCTGATTATTTTGCGAACTATAAGGTTAACTTCAAGCCGGATGTCTTCATCCAGGCTCCACGGTTCTGCTCTGTATCCCTTACGAACAGCCGTTCCGAAGATGATATTTATTATGGGCGGGCGCGACTTGGGTCTACACCCAAGCAGGATAATTTGAGTGTGATCACTCAACTGGCAGGAATGAAGGGCCCTTCCGGTGATGGTTCCCAAGACTTTATGCTGATGTGTATTAAATAAGCGGGAATCATCGATAGTGATTCCGGCAAGCGATCCGGATCGATCACTATTGCCGGTACATAAAAAAATCCGCCGCCAGAGGTCTGGCAGCGGATTTTCAGAGCAGCCTTGCTGGAGCTTGATGCCCAGGCAAGCGGCATCATTCGCCAATTACTGCGGCGAGGTGTCCAGCGGTTCAGGCGTCGGGACTGGAGCGGTTTCTACACCGTCGACGTCCTTCTGGATCTGATCCAGCAACGAACCTGGCTTGACCGGTTTTTCCGGTTTTGGTTTTTCGACGTTTTCTGCCGGGGCAGCCACTGTCGTGCCGCTGTCCTTGCCAAGGATGGCTTCGTCACGGCTCACGCCTGGCATGAAATCACCAGAGAGGCTGACAAGCTGATCATTTGGGTTGAAGATAACGCTGATGCGTTCCTGTTGGCGTTCACCGCCACCGGGTTGCAGGCTGTACAGATAATCCCAGCGATCGGCATGGAACGTGTCAGTCAGCAGAGGGTTGCCCATGATAAACCGTACTTGCTTACGGGTCATTCCCGGGCGTAACTGGTCTATCATGTCCTGCGTGACGACATTGCCCTGCTGGATGTCGATTTTGTAAACCCCGGGGAATGAACAACCGGCGAGTGCGAGCAGTCCCACAAAGGTGAAACTGGTTAGCAAGAGCTTGGTGTTTTGCATCGGTGGGCGACTTCCACTATCTTGGCTGGGACAACGTAAACGCCGATCATACCCGCATTAAGAGAAGCTGCGAAGCAGCATCGCGAGAAAGCTGACCATGGTTGAAAATAGCGAACTACGCAAAGCCGGCCTCAAAGTGACCCTGCCACGGGTCAAAATTCTGCAAATGCTCGACTCCGCCGAGCAGCGCCACATGAGTGCCGAGGATGTCTACAAGGCCCTTATGGAGGCTGGTGAGGACGTCGGTCTGGCCACGGTTTACCGTGTTCTGACCCAGTTCGAGGCAGCTGGCCTTGTGGTGCGGCACAACTTCGACGGAGGCCATGCGGTCTTCGAACTGGACGACGGCAAGCATCACGACCATATGGTCAACGTCGAAACCAGCGAAGTGATCGAATTCTTCGACGAAGAAATCGAGCGGCTTCAGAAAGCAATCGTCGACAAGTATGGCTTCGAGATGGTTGATCACAATCTGGTGCTGTACGTGCGCAAGAAAAAGTAAGCATGTCGCGCGAACGCAAGGTTCGCGAAACGAACGAAGGCGACCCCAGGGTCGCCTTCGTGCTTTCTGCCTTTATTTATTCAAGCTTTTGCGGCCACCACCATTTTTTTGGCATGCGCCAGGGATTCCTTGGTGAGATCGATGCCGCCCAGCATTCGTGCGACTTCTTCGACGCGGTCGTTTTTGCTCAGTTTGGAAACGGCCGTGCGGGTGGCATCTTCGCCGCGCACTTTATGTACAAACAGATGTTGATGACCTTGCGCCGCCACCTGCGGCAAGTGGGTCACGGTCAGTACCTGCCCGCGCTCGCCAAGCCTGCGCAGCAACTGGCCGACGATTTCCGCGGTCGGGCCGCCAATGCCGACATCGACTTCGTCGAACACCAGGGTCGGGACACGAGAGGTCTGTGCGGTGATCACCTGGATCGCCAGGCTGATCCGTGACAGCTCGCCACCGGATGCGACTTTTGCCAAGGCTTTTAATGGTTGTCCCGGGTTGGCGCTGACCAGCAGTTCAACTTGTTCAAGTCCGTTAGGCATCAGTTCGTCGCTGCTGTTTGGACGCAGTTCGATGGTGAAGCGCCCGCCAGGCATGCCCAGGCGCTGGATTTCCTGTTCCACTGCGCTGGCCAGGCTGCTCGAGGCTTGATGACGCAGGTCGCTCAGTTCCCGGGCCTTTTCCTGATAATGGCGAGCGTATGAAGACAGCTCATCACTCAGCCGCTCGATGGATTCGTCGTTGGCGTTGAGGGTTTCGATTTCATCCAGCAGTTTCTGCTGCATCTCGGCGACTTCGGTCGGCTGGATGCGGTGTTTGCGCGCCAGGGTGTAGATCGCGTCGAGGCGTTCCTCAAGGTATTGAAGGCGCGACGGATCGGCGTCGAAGTTATCGAGGAAGCGGTTCAGTTCACCGACAGCCTCTTCAACCTGGATCTGTGCACTGGTCAACAAGCTGCTGGCTTCGCCCAGTGCACCGATCGAGCTGTTCACGCTCGACAGGCGATTGAGGCTGGCGGTGAGGGCGTTCAGTACATTTCCGGAATCACTTTCACTGCATTGCTCGACGACTTGCCGGCAGATGCCGAGCAAGGTCTCGGCGTTGGTCAGGTTCTTGTGTTCCTGCTCTAGCTGCTCGAGTTCGTTGTCGCCAAGGCCGAGGTTTTCCAGCTCTTCGAGTTGGTAGCTGAGCAATTGGTGACGAGCGCGTTGTTCGTCGCCGGAGTTGGAGAGTCGATCCAGCTCCTGGCGAGTCTGGCGCCAGCGCTGTGCGGCAAGCTGCACCTGGCGGGCAAGGTCCGTGGCCCCGGCGTACTCGTCGAGCAGGCGGCGATGGGTGTCGGTCTTGAGCAGGGATTGGTGTTCGTGCTGGCTGTGAATGTCGATCAGCAGCTCGCCCAGCGCCTTGAGATCGCCAAGCGGGCAGGGCGTGCCGTTGATGTAGCCGCGGGAGCGTCCTTCGGATGTGATCACCCGGCGCAGGATGCACGGGCCGTCGTTTTCGAGGTCGCGTTCGGCCAGCCAGGCGCTGGCTTCCGGAATGTCGGCCAGATCGAAGGTGGCCAGGATGTCGGCCTTGTCGGTGCCGGGGCGAACCACGCCGCTGTCGGCGCGATCACCCAGGGTAAGGCCCAGCGCGTCGAGCATGATCGACTTGCCCGCGCCGGTTTCCCCGGTGATCACGCTCATCCCGCGATCGAGTTCGAGATCGAGATGTTCAACGATGGCGTAGTTGTGTACGGACAGGTGCACCAGCATATGGGCCGCTCCCAGGTGTTAGGTCTGGTTATTTATACAGTGTTTTGTTTCTGGCTGACAATGCCCCTCGTTAGCTCGATTCGCTCGGTCCGACGAAAGCCTTATCGCAACCGGGAATGACAAAGCAGTTGTTTTTTGTAGGGTTAATCGTCGGTGCCCCTTGAAGCCGGATTTTGCGGCCCCATATAGCTGGGCAGAAGCGCGAGTTGAGCTCGCGGACGATATTGAAAGGAGAAATCTATGGCTGACGAACAGACAGTGGATACGCAAAACCCAGACGCCAACCAGGCGCCCGAGGCTTCGGGTGAAGACCTGGCGGCTCGTGTACAAGTGCTCGAAGAGCAACTGGCAGGCGCTCAGGATCAGGCTTTGCGTGTAGCCGCCGATCTGCAGAACGTCCGCCGTCGCGCCGAGCAGGATGTGGAGAAGGCTCACAAGTTCGCGCTGGAAAAATTCGCCGGCGACCTGCTGCCGATCGTCGACAGCCTGGAGCGCGGCCTGGAGCTGTCCAGCCCGGACGACGAAAGCATCCGTCCGATGCGCGAAGGCATCGAGCTGACCCTGAAAATGTTCCAGGACACCCTCAAGCGTTATCAGCTTGAAGCGATCGATCCGCATGGCGAGCCGTTCAACGCCGTTCAACATCAGGCGATGGCCATGCAGGAAAGCGCCGATGTCGAGCCGAACAGCGTTCTGAAGGTGTTTCAGAAGGGCTATCAGCTCAATGGTCGCTTGCTGCGCCCGGCGATGGTCGTGGTCAGCAAGGCGCCTGCGCCGGTTTCGCCTTCGATTGACGAGCAGGCTTGAAATCCGCCGCAAGGCCCCCATTTATAAGTCAAGCGTTTAAGTGCTACCGCAGTTAGCCACCACTGCTGCGGCAACCAAATCCAAAGTTTCGGGAGAGTGAACATGGGCAAAATTATCGGTATCGACCTGGGGACTACCAACTCCTGCGTCTCCGTGCTGGAAAACGGCAAGGCAAAAGTTATTGAAAACGCTGAAGGCGCGCGTACCACGCCGTCGATCATCGCTTACGCCAACGATGGCGAAATTCTGGTTGGCCAATCGGCCAAGCGTCAGGCTGTGACCAATCCGCACAACACCCTGTATGCGGTGAAGCGTCTGATCGGTCGTCGTTTCGACGAAGAAGTCGTGCAGAAAGACATCCAGATGGTCCCTTACAAGATCGTCAAGGCTGACAACAGCGACGCCTGGGTTGAAGTGAACGGCCAGAAA
This sequence comes from Pseudomonas sp. P5_B3, assembly GCF_056400405.1. Lineage (NCBI taxonomy): Bacteria > Pseudomonadati > Pseudomonadota > Gammaproteobacteria > Pseudomonadales > Pseudomonadaceae > Pseudomonas > Pseudomonas sp. P5_B3. Next base: position 42,670 of record NZ_JBFULI010000003.1, read on the forward strand.
ATGGCACCGCCACAAATCTCGGCTGAAATCCTGAAGAAAATGAAGAAGACCGCCGAAGACTACCTCGGCGAGACCGTGACTGAAGCGGTGATCACCGTTCCGGCCTACTTCAACGATAGCCAGCGTCAGGCGACCAAAGACGCCGGCCGCATCGCCGGTCTGGACGTAAAACGTATCATCAACGAACCAACCGCAGCTGCTCTGGCTTACGGTATGGACAAGGCGAAGGGCGATCACACCGTGATCGTTTACGACCTGGGCGGCGGTACTTTCGACGTTTCCGTGATCGAGATCGCTGAAGTCGATGGCGAGCACCAGTTCGAAGTGCTGGCCACCAACGGTGACACGTTCCTGGGCGGTGAAGACTTTGACATTCGTCTGATCGACTACCTCGTCGACGAATTCAAGAAAGAAAGCGGCATGAACCTCAAGGGCGACCCGCTGGCCATGCAGCGCCTGAAAGAAGCTGCTGAAAAAGCCAAGATCGAACTCTCCTCGAGCCAGTCGACCGACGTGAACCTGCCGTACATCACTGCAGACGCCACCGGTCCAAAGCACCTGAACGTGAAGATCTCCCGCGCCAAGCTCGAAGCGCTGGTGGAAGACCTGGTTCAGCGCACCATCGAACCTTGCCGCATCGCAATGAAAGATGCCGGTATCGACGTTGGCGCGATCAACGACGTGATCCTGGTGGGCGGTCAGACCCGCATGCCGCTGGTTCAGAAGCTGGTGACCGAGTTCTTCGGCAAAGAAGCTCGTAAAGACGTCAACCCGGACGAAGCGGTTGCCATGGGTGCTGCTATCCAGGGCGCGGTACTGGCCGGTGACGTGAAAGACGTTCTGCTGCTCGACGTCAGCCCGCTGACCTTGGGTATCGAAACCATGGGTGGCGTGATGACCGCGCTGATCGAGAAAAACACCACGATTCCTACCAAGAAATCGCAAGTGTTCTCGACTGCCGACGACAACCAGGGCGCCGTGACCATCCACGTGCTGCAAGGCGAGCGTAAGCAAGCCGCACAGAACAAGTCCCTGGGCAAGTTCGACCTGGCCGACATTCCACCGGCTCCACGTGGTGTGCCGCAGATCGAAGTGACCTTCGACATCGACGCCAACGGCATCCTGCACGTAGGTGCGAAGGACAAGGCTACCGGCAAGACTCAGTCGATCGTGATCAAGGCCAACTCCGGTCTGTCCGACGAAGAAATCGAGCGCATGGTGCGTGATGCCGAGGCTAACGCCGAGGAAGACCGCAAGTTCGAAGAGCTGGCCACTGCCCGCAACCAGGGCGACGCACTGGTTCACTCGACGCGCAAAATGGTTACCGATGCCGGCGATAAAGTGACCGCGGAAGAGAAGACTGCAATCGAAGCTGCCGTAGTTGCCCTGGAAGCCGCCGTCAAAGGCGACGACAAGGCTGCTATCGACGCCAAGGTTGAAGAGCTGTCGAAAGTCTCCGCTCCAGTGGCGCAGAAGATGTACGCCGAACAGGCTCAGCCTGCTGAAGGCGCGGCACCGCACGACGACAAGGCGGAAAAGGCTGATGACGTTGTCGACGCCGAGTTCGAAGAAGTCAAAGACCACAAGTAAGTTGTTGGTCGGCCGGTTGACTGCCTTCAGGCGGTGACTGGTAGGATGTCGCCGCGCGGGAGCTTGCTCCCGCGTTGGCGTATCTGGAATACGCGAATTTTTACAGCATGCGACAGCGTTTGTGTGTTGTTGGTATGGTCGGAAATGCTCCTGCTTTTCGCGCCGCAAGTACCGCAAGAATCAAAGACCAGGATCGTTGAATTGACGTGAGTTGGGTCCGGGCCTGTATTGGGGCTCAACGAGTTCGGCAGACTCAGGAGGGTTGTGCCGGACGTCCTTAAGAGTGCAAAGACTTATGGCAAAGCGTGACTATTACGAAGTGTTGGGTGTTGAGCGTGGCTCAAGCGAAGCAGACCTGAAGAAGGCCTACCGTCGCCTGGCGATGAAGCATCACCCGGACCGTAATCCCGATGACAAGGCGTCGGAAGAGATGTTCAAGGAGGCCAACGAGGCCTACGAAGTGCTGTCCGATTCCAGCAAGCGCGCGGCATACGACCAGTACGGTCATGCCGGTGTCGACCCGAGCATGGGGGGTGGCGGTGCCGGTTTCGGCGGTCAGAACTTCTCCGACATCTTTGGCGATGTCTTCAGTGACTTCTTCGGTGGCGGTCGCGGCGGTTCCCGTGGTGGCGCTCAGCGCGGCAGTGACTTGCGCTACACCCTGGAGCTGGACCTCGAAGAGGCAGTACGCGGTACGACCGTGAATATCCGCGTTCCGACGCTGGTCAACTGCAAGCCTTGCGACGGTTCCGGCGCCAAGAAGGGTTCTGCTCCGGTGACCTGCCCGACTTGCGGCGGTATCGGCCAGGTGCGCATGCAACAAGGCTTCTTCTCGGTGCAGCAGACCTGCCCGCGCTGCCATGGCCAGGGCAAGATCATTTCCGATCCGTGCGACTCCTGCCACGGCGAAGGTCGTGTCGAAGAGTACAAGACCCTGTCGGTGAAAGTGCCGGCCGGTGTCGATACCGGTGACCGCATTCGTCTGTCCGGCGAAGGCGAGGCGGGTGCCCAGGGTGGGCCAACTGGCGATCTGTACGTGGTGATCAACGTGCGCGAGCACTCGATTTTCCAGCGCGATGGCAAGCACCTGTTCTGCGAAGTGCCGATCAGCTTCGTCGATGCGGCGCTGGGTGGCGAGCTGGAGATTCCGACCCTTGATGGTCGAGTCAAACTGAAGATCCCTGAGGGGACCCAGACCGGCAAGCAGTTCCGCGTTCGCGGCAAGGGCGTTGCGCCTGTGCGCGGCGGTGGTGCCGGTGATTTGATGTGTCGTGTGGCGGTCGAGACTCCGGTCAACCTGAGCCGTCGCCAGCGTGAAATGCTTGAGGAGTTCCGTAGCTCCCTGGCGGACGACAACAGCCATTCGCCGAAAACCACCGGTTGGTTCGAAGGCGTGAAGCGCTTCTTCGGTGATTTGTAAGGAGACAGGCATGCGACGTATTGCTGTGATGGGTGCCGCCGGGCGCATGGGTAAAATCCTGGTCGAGGCGGTGCAGCAGCGTGCACCGCTGACCGGTCTGACGGCCGCCATCATCCGACCGGGCAGCACGCTGATTGGTGTGGATGCGGGTGAGTTGGCGTCCTTGGGGCGTATCGGTGTGCCGTTGTCCGGCAACCTGGATTCAGTGGCGGAGGAGTTCGATGTGTTGATCGACTTCACGCTGCCGGAAGTCATGCTGAAAAACCTGGCGTTCTGCCGCAAGGCAGGTAAAGCCATGGTCATCGGCACCACCGGGCTGGATGCTGCACAAAAGCAGTTGCTGGCCGAGGCGGGCAAGGATATTCCGATCGTGTTCGCGGCCAATTTCAGCGTAGGTGTGAACCTGTCGCTGAAGTTGCTCGACATGGCGGCGCGCGTGCTGGGTGATGAGGCGGATATCGAAATCATCGAAGCGCATCACCGGCACAAGATCGACGCGCCTTCAGGCACCGCGCTGCGTATGGGCGAGGTGATCGCCAGCGCCCTGGATCGTGATCTGCAAAAGGTCGCGGTCTATGGTCGTGAAGGTCATACCGGCGCGCGTGAGCGTGAAACGATCGGTTTTGCCACCGTTCGTGGTGGCGATGTGGTCGGCGATCACACTGTGCTGTTCGCCTGTGAGGGGGAGCGTCTGGAAATCACGCATAAAGCGTCCAGTCGCATGACGTTCGCCAAGGGCGCGGTACGTGCTGCATTGTGGCTGGACGGGCGCGAACCTGGCCTTTACGACATGCAAGACGTGCTCGATCTGCGTTAAGATGCACCCGAAATCGGGCTCGCGCACAGCGTTTGAGCCCGGTTTTGTTCCGTCAAGCGACGTCCTGTCGCATTCTCCAGCCTTTAAGGCTCATTGGCGGTAGACCAAAAAAGCCTTTTTCTGTAAGCTACAGCTTTAGTGTGTCCACTAAAAGCGCGCAGAATAATTCGGTGAAGAAGCGGGGTGACGTGTCCATACGTCACTCCGCTTTTTTACAACCTGCGATCGCCCTTTCAGGCTTTATTTACGGGAGGTCTTCTTGACTAAGCCAGCCATACTCGCCCTTGCTGATGGCAGCATTTTTCGCGGCGAAGCCATTGGAGCCGACGGTCAAACCGTTGGTGAGGTGGTGTTCAACACCGCAATGACCGGCTATCAGGAAATCCTTACCGATCCTTCCTACGCCCAACAGATCGTTACCCTGACTTACCCGCACATCGGCAACACCGGCACCACGCCGGAAGACGCCGAGTCCAACCGCGTCTGGTCTGCCGGCCTGGTCATCCGTGACCTGCCACTGGTGGCAAGCAACTGGCGTAACACGATGTCCCTGTCCGACTACCTGAAGGCCAACAATGTTGTGGCCATCGCCGGTATCGACACCCGCCGCCTGACGCGCATCCTGCGTGAAAAAGGCGCGCAGAACGGCTGCATCATGGCCGGCGACAACATTTCCGAAGCCGCCGCCATCGCCGCCGCCCAGGGTTTCCCTGGTCTCAAGGGCATGGACCTGGCGAAAGTCGTCAGCACCAAGGAAAGCTACGAGTGGCGCTCGACTGTCTGGGATCTGAAAACCGACAGCCACGCGACCATCGAAGCCTCCGAGCTGCCGTACCACGTGGTTGCCTACGACTACGGCGTCAAGGTGAACATCCTGCGCATGCTGGTCGAGCGCGGTTGCCGCGTGACTGTCGTGCCTGCGCAAACCCCTGCCGCCGATGTGCTGGCGCTGAAGCCGGACGGCGTGTTCTTGTCCAACGGCCCTGGTGATCCGGAGCCTTGCGACTACGCGATCCAGGCGATCAAGGACGTGCTGGAAACCGAGATTCCGGTCTTCGGTATCTGCCTCGGTCACCAGCTGCTGGCCCTGGCCTCCGGCGCCAAGACCCTGAAAATGGGTCACGGCCACCACGGTGCCAACCACCCCGTCCAGGACCTGGACAGCGGCGTGGTGATGATCACCAGCCAGAACCACGGTTTTGCCGTAGACGAAGAGACCCTGCCAGCCAACGTTCGCGCGATCCACAAATCGCTGTTCGACGGCACCCTGCAAGGTATCGAGCGTACCGACAAGAGCGCCTTCAGCTTCCAGGGTCACCCGGAAGCCAGCCCTGGCCCGAACGACGTAGCGCCATTGTTCGATCGCTTCATCACCGAGATGGCCAAGCGACGCTGATCGCTCGCCCTGATGTAGCAAAGCTTGAGGGTGGCCCCGCACCGGCGGCCCCCTCAACTCTTCAGAGATTGAACAAGACGGCTTGCCGACTGACCTGCGGATTTGAGTGACAAACCCATGCCAAAACGTACAGACATTAAAAGCATCCTGATTCTTGGCGCTGGCCCGATCGTGATCGGCCAGGCCTGCGAATTCGACTACTCCGGCGCCCAGGCCTGCAAAGCCCTGCGCGAAGAGGGTTACCGCGTCATCCTGGTGAACTCCAACCCGGCCACTATCATGACCGACCCGGCCATGGCCGACGCCACCTACATCGAGCCGATCAAGTGGCAGACCGTTGCCAAGATCATCGAGAAAGAGCGTCCGGACGCGCTGCTGCCAACCATGGGTGGCCAGACCGCTCTGAACTGCGCCCTGGACCTGGAGCGCGAAGGCGTTCTGGAGAAGTTCGGCGTAGAAATGATCGGTGCCAACGCCGACACCATCGACAAGGCTGAAGACCGTTCGCGTTTCGACAAGGCGATGAAGTCCATCGGCCTGGCGTGCCCGCGTTCCGGTATCGCCCACAGCATGGAAGAGGCCAATGCGGTCCTCGAGAAGCTCGGCTTCCCGTGCATCATCCGTCCGTCCTTCACCATGGGCGGCACCGGTGGCGGTATCGCTTACAACCGTGAAGAGTTCGAAGAAATCTGCGCCCGTGGTCTGGACCTGTCGCCGACCAAAGAGCTGCTGATCGATGAATCGCTGATCGGCTGGAAAGAATACGAAATGGAGGTTGTCCGCGATAAGAAGGACAACTGCATCATCGTCTGCTCCATCGAAAACTTCGACCCGATGGGCGTGCACACCGGTGACTCGATCACCGTGGCTCCGGCACAGACCCTGACCGACAAGGAATACCAGATCCTGCGTAACGCCTCCCTGGCGGTACTGCGCGAGATCGGCGTGGAAACCGGCGGTTCCAACGTTCAGTTTGGTATCTGCCCGAACACCGGCCGCATGGTCGTGATCGAGATGAACCCACGGGTATCCCGTTCGTCGGCACTGGCCTCGAAAGCCACCGGTTTCCCGATCGCCAAGGTCGCGGCCAAGCTGGCAGTGGGTTACACCCTCGACGAACTGTCGAACGACATCACCGGTGGCAAGACCCCGGCGTCCTTCGAGCCGTCCATCGACTACGTCGTCACCAAATTGCCGCGTTTTGCCTTCGAGAAATTCCCGAAAGCCGACGCCCGCCTGACCACTCAAATGAAGTCGGTCGGTGAAGTCATGGCCATCGGCCGTACCTTCCAGGAATCCCTGCAGAAAGCCCTGCGCGGCCTGGAAGTCGGTGTTTGCGGTCTGGACGAGAAGGTTGATCTGGCCAACCCGGAAAGCATGAGCGTACTCAAGCGCGAGCTGACCGTACCGGGTGCCGAGCGTATCTGGTACGTGGCGGACGCGATGCGCGCCGGCATGAGCGTTGAAGACATCTTCGGCATGACCATGATCGATCCTTGGTTCCTGGTGCAGATGGAAGACCTGATCAAGGAAGAAGAGAAGGTCAAGACCCTGGGTCTGACCAGCATCGACCGCGATCTGATGTTCCGCCTCAAGCGCAAAGGCTTCTCCGATATGCGCCTGGCCAAGTTGCTGGGTGTGACCGAGAAGAGCCTGCGCGCTCACCGTCACAAGCTGGAGATCTTCCCGGTCTACAAGCGCGTCGACACCTGCGCTGCCGAGTTCGCCACCGACACCGCGTACCTCTACTCGACGTACGAAGAAGAATGCGAAGCCGCGCCATCGGGTCGCGACAAGATCATGATCCTGGGTGGTGGTCCTAACCGCATCGGCCAGGGTATCGAGTTCGACTACTGCTGTGTACATGCGGCTCTGGCACTGCGCGATGACGGTTACGAAACCATCATGGTCAACTGCAACCCGGAAACCGTTTCCACCGACTACGACACTTCCGATCGCCTGTACTTCGAACCAGTGACCCTGGAAGACGTGCTGGAAATCGTCCGCGTCGAGAAGCCAAAAGGCGTGATCGTCCAGTACGGTGGCCAGACCCCGCTGAAACTGGCGCGTGCCCTGGAAGCCGCCGGCGTGCCGATCATCGGCACCAGCCCTGACGCCATCGACCGTGCCGAAGACCGTGAGCGTTTCCAGCAGATGGTCCAGCGCCTGAACCTGCGTCAGCCGCCAAACGCCACCGTGCGCAGCGAAGACGAAGCGATTCGTGCCGCCAGCAAGATCGGTTACCCGCTGGTGGTGCGTCCGTCCTATGTACTGGGCGGCCGTGCGATGGAAATCGTCTACGAAGAAGAAGAACTCAAGCGCTACCTGCGCGAAGCGGTTCAAGTGTCCAACGACAGCCCGGTGCTGCTGGACCACTTCCTCAACTGCGCCATCGAAATGGACGTGGATGCGGTCTGCGACGGCAAGGACGTGGTAATCGGCGCGATCATGCAGCACATCGAGCAGGCTGGTGTTCACTCCGGTGACTCCGCGTGCTCGCTGCCGCCGTACTCGCTGCCTGCGCACATCCAGGACGAGATGCGCGAACAGGTCAAGAAAATGGCCCTGGAGCTGGGCGTGGTCGGCCTGATGAACGTTCAGTTGGCGCTGCAAGGCGACGACATCTACGTCATCGAAGTCAACCCGCGCGCTTCCCGTACCGTACCGTTCGTGTCCAAGTGCATCGGTGTTTCCCTGGCAATGATCGCGGCTCGCGTCATGGCGGGTAAGACCTTGAAGGAAATCGGCTTCACCAAGGAAATCATCCCGAACTTCTACAGCGTGAAAGAGGCGGTGTTCCCGTTCGCCAAATTCCCTGGCGTTGACCCGATCCTCGGCCCAGAGATGAAGTCCACCGGTGAAGTGATGGGCGTGGGCGACACCTTCGGTGAAGCGTTCGCCAAGGCCCAGATGGGTGCCAGCGAAGTGTTGCCGACTGGCGGTACTGCGTTCATCAGCGTACGTGACGACGACAAGCCACTGGTTGCGGGCGTGGCCCGTGATCTGATCAACTTGGGCTTCGAAGTGGTTGCCACTGCCGGTACTGCCAAGCTGATCGAGGCTGCAGGCCTGAAAGTGCGCCGTGTGAACAAGGTGACCGAGGGTCGTCCACACGTGGTCGACATGATCAAGAATGACGAAGTCACCCTGATCATCAACACCACCGAAGGTCGTCAGTCGATCGCTGATTCGTACTCCATTCGTCGTAATGCCCTGCAGCACAAGATTTACTGCACCACCACCATTGCTGCTGGCGAAGCCATCTGTGAAGCGCTGAAGTTCGGTCCCGAGAAGACCGTGCGCCGCTTGCAGGATCTACACGCAGGATTGAAGGCATGAGCATAACGAAGTACCCAATGACCGTTCAGGGCGCTCGCGCCCTGGAAGAAGAGCACACTCACCTGACCAAGGTCGTTCGTCCGAAGCTCAGCCAGGACATCGGTACGGCCCGCGAGTTGGGTGACTTGAAGGAAAACGCCGAATACCACGCTGCCCGCGAGCAGCAGGGTATGGTCGAGGCGCGGATCCGTGACATCGAGGGCCGGATTCAGAATCAGGTCATCATTGATGTCACGACCATTCCTCATACTGGCAAAGTGATTTTCGGCACCACTGTTGAAATCGCCAACGTCGAAACTGACGAGCGCGTCACCTATCACATCGTTGGTGAGGATGAGGCTGACTTCAAATTGGGCAAAATCTCTGTTGGTTCGCCACTGGCCCGCGCCTTGATTGCCAAGGAAGAGGGTGATGTGGTCGCCGTGAAAACGCCTGGCGGCGTTATCGAGTACGAGATCGTCGAAGTTCGCCACATCTGAAGGCCGGCGCCCGTTTCGTACGGGCGCCATGCTTTGGCAGCTGACCCGGATGTTGTAGGTCGGCGGCTTGTGGCTGTTGCAAACTGGTCTGTTGCCGGTGCTGGGTCGAATGGGCCTGGCACCGCTGCTGATCGACGAAATTGCAGTCATGCTGAAGGCGCCGATGGCGGGACTTGCCGCAGCGTGCGTGATTTTTCAGGCTTTGGTGCTGATTAAGGCCGAGGGCCCTGTCAGTCTATGGCGGGATTTTCGCGGGTGGAGCGGCAGGGTGCGCGAAGCACACCCTTGACCCTTGCCATCACTTGAAGCGATGGACGTTCGACAGTTGCTTGTTGACGCTGAAGTTCTTGCGGTAGATCAGTGCCATCTTGCCGATGACCTGAACCAGATCCGCTTTGCCGACCTTGCAGAGCTCTGCAATGGACGCCAGGCGCGATTCGCGATCGAGGATGTTGAGCTTGATCTTGATCAGCTCGTGATCCGCCAAAGCGCGTTCGAGTTCGGCTAACACACCTTCAGTCAAACCATTGTCTGCCACAATCAATACTGGTTTCAGATGATGGCCAATGGATTTGTACTGTTTCTTCTGCTCTTGAGTGAGCGGCATAATCTGACCCCTGCGTCTGATCTTGTAAAAAGCGGCGGCCAGTTTACCCGAGCGAGTCCGGGACCGCCCAGTTAATCACGACCCGTTTTATTTCCGAGGTATCCCGTGGCCCGTTCCAAGACAAGCCTTAACTGGCTGAAAGAACATTTCAACGACCCATTCGTCAAAATGGCACAAAAAGACGGGTACCGCTCCCGCGCCAGCTACAAACTGCTGGAGATCCAGGAAAAGGATCGTCTGATCCGTCCGGGCATGAGCGTAATCGACCTTGGTGCGGCCCCCGGTGGGTGGTCCCAGGTGACCAGTCGTCTGATTGGTGGGCAGGGGACACTGATCGCTTCTGACATTCTGGAAATGGACAGCATTCCGGACGTGACCTTCATTCAGGGCGACTTTACCGAGGATGCCGTGCTGGCTCAGATCCTCGAGGCCGTCGGAAATAAAGACGTAGACCTTGTGATTTCCGACATGGCCCCCAATATGAGTGGATTACCGGCCGTGGACATGCCGCGAGCGATGTTCCTGTGCGAGTTGGCACTGGATCTTTCGACGCGGGTGCTCAAGCCCGGTGGTGATTTTTTGATCAAAATCTTCCAGGGCGAAGGCTTCGACGAGTTCCACAAGAGCGTTCGCCAGCAGTTCGAGAAGGTGCAGATGCGCAAGCCGACCTCGTCGCGCGACCGTTCTCGCGAGCAGTACCTGCTGGGCCGCGGTTTCCGCGGACGCAGTGAGGGTTGAGTGAATTTTTGATCGGGGCGATAGGATTTTTGTATTACGCCTTGTCAGAATTAGCGAATATTGTGTAGGAAGTGTTTCACAAAGGGTTACAGACGACGCCTGCCAAGTCGTAGGTAATGTAGTAAGTTAGGCCGGTGAATATCATGCGAAGCGCGCGTCAGTAGCGGAGCTTGCTTCAGAGGGTAGTTAATTGAACGATATGGCAAAGAATCTGATCCTGTGGTTGATCATCGCGGCTGTCCTGGTGACGGTGATGAACAACTTCTCCAGCCCTAACGAGCCACAGACCCTCAACTATTCCGACTTCATCCAGCAGGTCAAGGATGGCAAGGTCGAACGCGTGGCGGTTGATGGCTACGTGATTACCGGCAAGCGCAACGATGGCGACAGCTTCAAGACCATTCGCCCGGCGATCCAGGACAACGGCCTGATCGGCGACCTGGTGGATAACCACGTCGTGGTCGAAGGCAAGCAGCCTGAACAGCAAAGCATCTGGACTCAGCTTCTGGTTGCCAGCTTCCCGATCCTCGTGATTATCGCCGTGTTCATGTTCTTCATGCGGCAGATGCAGGGCGGTGCCGGTGGCAAGGGCGGGCCGATGAGCTTCGGTAAAAGCAAGGCGCGTCTGCTCTCCGAGGATCAGGTGAAAACAACCCTGGCTGACGTTGCCGGTTGCGACGAAGCCAAGGAAGAAGTCGGTGAGCTGGTCGAGTTCCTGCGCGATCCGGGCAAGTTCCAGCGCCTGGGTGGCCGCATTCCTCGCGGCGTGCTGATGGTCGGTCCTCCGGGTACCGGTAAAACCTTGCTGGCCAAGGCCATCGCCGGCGAAGCCAAAGTACCGTTCTTCACCATTTCCGGTTCCGACTTCGTCGAAATGTTCGTCGGTGTTGGTGCCAGCCGTGTTCGCGATATGTTCGAACAGGCCAAGAAACACGCTCCATGCATCATCTTCATCGACGAAATCGATGCGGTCGGTCGCCATCGTGGTGCTGGCATGGGTGGTGGTCACGACGAGCGCGAGCAGACTCTCAACCAATTGCTGGTGGAGATGGATGGCTTTGAAATGAATGACGGCATCATCGTGATCGCCGCAACCAACCGTCCTGATGTACTGGATCCTGCGTTGCTGCGTCCAGGCCGTTTCGACCGTCAGGTTGTGGTCGGTCTGCCGGACATCCGTGGTCGCGAACAGATTCTCAAGGTTCACATGCGCAAAGTGCCGATGGGCGACGACGTTGCCCCGGCCGTGATCGCTCGTGGTACTCCAGGGTTCTCTGGTGCTGACTTGGCCAACCTGGTGAACGAGGCATCGTTGTTCGCTGCCCGGGCCGGCAAGCGCATCGTCGAGATGAAAGAATTCGAACTGGCGAAAGACAAGATCATGATGGGCGCCGAGCGCAAATCCATGGTCATGTCCGAGAAGGAAAAACAGAACACGGCTTATCACGAAGCGGGCCACGCCATCGTGGGTCGTGTCGTGCCTGAGCATGATCCGGTGTACAAGGTGTCGATCATTCCGCGCGGTCGTGCGCTGGGTGTGACCATGTTCCTGCCGGAAGAAGATCGTTACAGCCTGTCCAAGCGTGCGTTGATCAGCCAGATCTGCTCGCTGTACGGCGGTCGTATCGCTGAAGAAATGACTCTGGGCTTCGATGGCGTGACCACCGGTGCTTCCAACGACATCATGCGCGCCAGCCAGATTKCGCGGAACATGGTGACCAAGTGGGGACTTTCGGAGAAACTCGGGCCGTTGATGTATGCCGAAGAAGAGGGTGAAGTGTTCCTTGGGCGCGGCGGTGGCGGTCAGAATGCAAGCTTCTCTGGTGATACAGCCAAGCTGATCGACTCTGAAGTACGCAGCATCATCGATCAGTGCTACGGCACGGCGAAGCAGATCCTCACGGACAACCGTGACAAGCTCGATGCGATGGCCGATGCCTTGATGAAGTACGAAACGATCGATGCCGAGCAGATCGACGACATCATGGCGGGGCGTACACCTCGCGAGCCACGCGACTGGTCGGGTGGCACGGGTACTTCCGGCACCCCTCCGGTGGTGCAGGATGAGCGTCCGGAAACACCGATCGGCGGTCCTGCTGCTGACGTATAAGGTTTGAAATGACTTCTGTTCAGTCCTCGACCCGGTTGCCTTGCGGCAACCGGGTTCTTGATTTGGCCCAGACACATGTCATGGGTATTCTCAATGTCACTCCTGATTCTTTCTCCGATGGTGGCCAATACAGCCAGCTCGACGCGGCAATGCGTCACGCCGAAGCCATGGTGGCGGCCGGCGCGACGTTGATCGATGTCGGCGGCGAGTCCACCCGTCCTGGTGCCAGGGCGGTGTCGCCACTGGAGGAGCTGGAGCGCGTAGCGCCCATTGTCGAGCGCATCAGCCGCGAGCTGGACGTCATCATCTCGGTCGACACCTCCACGCCAGCGGTCATGCGTGAAACCGCGCGCCTGGGTGCCGGGTTGATCAATGATGTGCGTTCGTTGCGTCGCGATGGCGCCCTGGATGCAGCGGCGGCCACCGGGCTACCGGTTTGCCTGATGCATATGCTGGGAGAACCGGGCGATATGCAGGACAATCCGCAGTACCAGGACATTACGAAAGAAGTGGGTGGGTTTCTCGCCGAGCGCATGCATCAGTGTTCATTGGCGGGTATTCCAGCCGAACGGATCATTCTTGATCCGGGCTTTGGCTTCGCCAAAACCTTGCAGCACAACCTGAGCTTGTTCAAACATATGCAAGCCCTGCATGCCTTGGGGCGGCCCCTGTTGGTCGGGGTTTCGCGAAAGAGCATGATTGGCCAGGCGTTGAATCGTCCGGTGGGGGACCGATTGTATGGTGGTTTGGCGCTTGCGGCGCTGGCATCGACGAAAGGTGCGCGTATATTGCGCGTCCATGATGTAGCCGAAACAATGGATGTGGTGCGGATGATTGCCGCAGTGGAATCAGCCGAATAAGAATGATGGAGCACTTATGAGCAAAAAATATTTTGGCACCGATGGTATTCGTGGGCGTGTCGGTGAATACCCGATCACTCCTGATTTCATGCTCAAGCTCGGCTGGGCTGCAGGTATGGCGTTCCGCAAGATGGGCACCTGCAAGGTATTGGTAGGCAAGGACACCCGGATCTCCGGCTACATGTTTGAATCGGCACTTGAAGCCGGGCTGACGTCGGCAGGTGCTGATGTGATGCTTCTGGGGCCTATGCCGACCCCGGCCATTGCCTATCTGACGCGCACCTTTCATGCCGAAGCTGGCATCGTGATCAGTGCGTCGCACAATCCGCATGATGACAATGGCATCAAGTTCTTCTCCGGCAAAGGCACCAAGCTGCCGGATGAAGTCGAGCATATGATCGAAGAGTTGCTCGACACTCCAATGACTGTGGTGGAGTCGAGCAAGATCGGCAAAGTGTCGCGAATCAATGACGCGTCGGGTCGGTATATCGAATTCTGCAAGAGCAGTGTGCCGACCGGTACCAGCTTTACCGGCCTCAAGATTGTGATCGACTGCGCCCATGGTGCGACCTATAAAGTGGCGCCGAGTGTGTTTCGTGAGTTGGGTGCCGAAGTCGTGGTCTTGTCCGCGCAGCCCAATGGTTTGAATATCAATGACAACTGCGGCTCGACCCATATGGGGCAACTGCAGGCCGCTGTGCTGGCTGAGCACGCCGATCTGGGTATCGCCTTCGATGGTGATGGTGACCGGGTGTTGATGGTGGATCACACGGGGGCCATCGTCGATGGTGATGAGTTGCTGTTCATCATTGCTCGCGACCTGCATGAGCGAGACAAGCTGCAAGGTGGTGTAGTCGGTACGCTGATGAGCAACCTGGGATTGGAGTTGGCCTTGGCCGACCTGGCGATTCCATTTGTTCGCGCCAATGTTGGTGATCGTTATGTGATTGCTGATCTGCTGGAGCGCAACTGGCTGGTCGGTGGCGAAAATTCGGGTCATATCGTTTGCTTCAATTACACCACCACTGGTGATGCGATTATCGCCGCGTTGCAGGTGCTGAAGGCGTTGAAAGCCCGTGCGCAAGGTTTGGCTGAAGCGCGTCAGGCGCTGCGCAAATGCCCTCAGGTGCTGATCAACGTTCGCTTCGGCGGCGGCGCAAACCCTCTCGACCATCCGTCGGTCAAGGAGGCCAGCGAGCGTGTGACCAAGGCGATGGCGGGTCGGGGGCGTGTGCTGTTGCGCAAGTCCGGAACCGAACCACTGGTGCGTGTGATGGTCGAAGGCGAGGACGAAACGCAGGTTCGTAGCTATGCCGAAGAGCTGGCAAAACTGGTTACTGAAGTTTCTGCCTGAATTCGGCTTGCCAGCCATGATTGTGTTGGGTAACATCTGCGCCCACTTTGACCGACGAGGTACAGCATGCGTCGCCCTATGGTAGCTGGTAACTGGAAGATGCACGGTACCCGCGCCAGCGTCGCTGAGCTGATCAACGGCCTTCGTGACTTGGCCTTGCCGAGCGATGTTGATGTCGCGGTATTCCCGCCTTGCCTGCATATCAATCAAGTGATTGATGGCCTGGAAGGAAAGTCGATTTCGGTCGGCGCGCAGAATTCTGCGGTGGAATCCGGGCAAGGTGCGTTGACCGGTGAAGTTGCACCGAGTCAGTTGGTGGATGCAGGTTGTTCCCTGGTGCTTGTCGGGCACTCCGAGCGCCGCCAGATTATGGGCGAGCAGGACGCAATGCTGATCCGCAAGTTCGCAGCGGCACAGGCATGTGGCTTGATTCCGGTGTTGTGCATAGGGGAAACCCTTGAGCAGCGTGAAGCCGGAAAGACTCTTGAGGTTGTCTCGCATCAGCTGGGCAGTATCATTGAGGAGCTGGGTGTCGGTGCCTTTGCCAAGGCAGTGATCGCTTACGAGCCGGTCTGGGCCATTGGCACCGGGCTGACTGCAACGCCACAACAGGCGCAGGATGTGCACGCAGCCATTCGCGCCCAGTTGGCGGCAGAGAATTCTGAGGTCGCACAAGGTGTGCGGCTTCTATACGGCGGCAGCGTGAAGGCGGCCAATGCGGTCGAACTGTTCGGCATGCCGGATATCGATGGGGGTCTCATTGGTGGGGCTTCCCTGAATGCAGATGAGTTCGGTGCGATTTGTCGCGCCGCGGGAAACTGAAAAAATGCTGGAAACAGTCGTAGTCGTTTTTCATCTGCTGGGTGCATTGGGCGTAGTAGCTCTGGTTTTGCTGCAGCAGGGTAAAGGTGCGGATGCTGGCGCGTCTTTCGGAGCAGGTGCTTCAAATACTGTGTTCGGAAGCCAAGGTTCCTCTACCTTTCTTAGTAAGTTTACTGCTATACTTGCCGCAGGTTTTTTCATAACCAGCTTGGGGTTAGGTTACTTTGCTAAAGAGAAGGCTCACCAGCTGACTCAAGTAGGTCTCCCAAATCCAGCGGTACTGGAAGTTCCAAAGCAACAACCGGCTTCTGATGATGTCCCGGTGCTTCAAGAGCAAAAGTCGGCTACTCCAGCGACTGACGTGCCTCCAGCTCAAGAGCAGAAGTAAGAAGGGTTTCAAACGTAGTATTGCCGAGGTGGTGGAATTGGTAGACACGCAACCTTGAGGTGGTTGTGCCCATAGGGTGTAGGGGTTCGAGTCCCCTTCTCGGTACCAATTAGTCAGGAGAGCCCGCTGTTGCGGGCTTTCTTGCAGGTGGAAGGTTACATTGACCCTGTAGGGGATCGGTCGTATACTTCCGCCCCAGCTTTGTCGCGGGGTGGAGCAGTCTGGTAGCTCGTCGGGCTCATAACCCGAAGGTCGTCGGTTCAAATCCGGCCCCCGCAACCAGTTTAAGGAGCCCCTTTTAAGGGGCTTTTTGTTAGCTGGACACTTTCAACGCCGCTGTTCGACGGCGTTTCAAGGATGGGCGTTTCGCCCATTTTTTTATTTTGCATAGCATGCACATACATGCACTAGGGGGTTCAGGTGTCGAGCAAGCTAGAAGAGTTGCAGGCCTTGCTGGCCCCGGTGGTCGTGGCCCTAGGCTATGAATGCTGGGGTATCGAGTTTTCGGCTCAGGGTCGTCACTCGATGTTGCGCGTTTATATCGATAAAGAAGGCGGCGTGCTGGTGGACGATTGCGCCATCGTCAGCCGTCAGATCAGCGGTGTGCTGGATGTTGAAGATCCAATTTCCGTTGAATACACCCTTGAAGTTTCCTCGCCTGGCATGGAACGCCCGCTGTTCACTCTTGAGCAGTTTGCAAAATTTGCCGGTGAACAAGTGAAGATCAAGCTGCGCTCGCCTTTTGAAGGACGACGCAACTTTCAGGGCCTTCTGCGCGGCGTAGAAGAGCAGGATGTCGTGGTGCAGGTAGAAGACCACGAGTTCCTGTTGCCGATCGATATGATCGACAAGGCCAACATTATTCCCAGTTTTGACTGAGGCGTGCCAGATACTGCGGATCCCGCGGATCCAATGGCTTGCGAAAGGCGAGGCGTACGATGAGCAAAGAAGTACTGCTGGTTGTTGAGTCGGTATCCAATGAAAAGGGCGTACCGGCAAACGTTATTTTTGAAGCGCTGGAGCTGGCTCTGGCCACTGCTACCAAAAAGCGTTTCGAAGACGAAGTTGATCTGCGTGTGGAAATCAATCGCCACACGGGTGCATACGAGACATTCCGTCGCTGGACGGTCGTCGAAGAAGCAGACCTGGACGATCCGGCCATCGAAACCTGGCCGAGCAAGGTTGCCGAAACGCATCCTGGCGCCAAGGTCGGTGATGTCGTAGAAGAGAAAATCGAGTCCATCGAGTTCGGCCGCATCGCTGCACAGACTGCCAAGCAAGTCATTGTGCAGAAAGTTCGCGAAGCCGAGCGCGCTCAGGTGGTTGACGCTTATCGCGAGCGCCTGGGTGAAATCATCTCCGGCACCGTGAAAAAAGTCACCCGCGACAACGTGATCGTTGATCTGGGCAACAACGCTGAAGCGTTGCTGGCTCGTGAAGACATCATTTCTCGCGAAACTTTCCGGGTTGGCGTGCGTCTGCGTGCGCTGCTCAAGGAAATCCGCACCGAGAACCGCGGCCCGCAGTTGATCCTGTCGCGCACCGCGCCGGAAATGCTGATCGAGTTGTTCCGCATCGAAGTGCCGGAAATTGCCGAAGGCCTGATCGAAGTGATGGCTGCGTCCCGTGATCCGGGTTCGCGTGCCAAGATCGCCGTTCGCTCCAAGGACAAACGCATCGACCCGCAGGGCGCTTGCATCGGTATGCGCGGTTCGCGCGTCCAGGCAGTGTCGGGTGAGTTGGGCGGTGAGCGTGTTGACATCGTTCTGTGGGACGACAACCCGGCTCAGTTCGTGATCAACGCCATGTCCCCGGCCGAGGTTGCGGCAATTATCGTTGACGAAGATGCCCATGCAATGGACATCGCCGTTGGCGCAGACAATCTGGCTCAGGCCATCGGTCGCGGTGGTCAGAACGTGCGTCTGGCTAGCCAGTTGACTGGCTGGACCCTGAACGTGATGACCGAATCGGACATCCAGGCTAAACAGCAAGCGGAAACCGGCGATATCCTGCGCAACTTCATCGACGAGCTGGAAGTCGACGAAGATCTGGCGCAGGTGCTGGTGGACGAAGGCTTTACCAGCCTGGAAGAGATTGCCTACGTACCGTTGGAAGAAATGCTCAACATCGACGGCTTTGACGAAGACACCGTCAACGAGCTTCGCGCTCGGGCCAAGGATCGCTTGTTGACTAAAGCCATCGCTACTGAGGAAAAGCTGGCAGACGCCCATCCGGCCGAAGACCTGCTCTCGCTTGAGGGTATGGACAAGGATTTGGCGATGGAACTGGCGGTGCGCGGCGTAATTACCCGCGAAGACCTGGCCGAGCAGTCTATTGACGACCTGCTCGACATCGACGGCATTGACGATGATCGTGCCGGCAAGTTGATCATGGCCGCCCGAGCCCACTGGTTCGAGTAATTAGGCGCGGCCTGAGGAGAGAAGTGCATGACGCAAGTCACGGTGAAACAACTGGCCGATGAGGTCAAAACACCGGTAGAGCGCCTGTTGCAGCAGATGCGTGAGGCAGGTCTGCCGCACACCGCCGCCGAAGAAAGTGTGACTGACAGTGAGAAGCAATCGTTGCTGACTCACTTGAAAAGCAGCCACAAGGCGAAAGTGGAAGAACCACGCAAAATTACGCTGCAGCGTAAAACCACCAGCACCCTGCGGGTTGCTGGCAGCAAAAGCATCAGCGTTGAAGTACGCAAGAAGAAAGTCTTCGTACAGCGCAGCCCGGAAGAAATCGAAGCCGAGCGCAAGCGTGAACTGGATGAACGTCGCGCAGTAGAAAATGCTGCTCGTCAGAAGGCTGAAGAAGAAGCCAAGCGCCGCGCCGAAGAAGAAGCGCGTCGCCAGCCTGCTGCTGCGCCGACCGCTCAAGCCGTACCTGTTGCAGCGCCTGCTGTGGTGGCCGAGCCAGTTCGCGAAAGCGCACCGGTTGTGGCAGCCGCTCCAGCTCCTGCGGTCGATGCCCGCAAGCGTGACGAACAGCGTCGTCCGGACAAGCCACGTGCCGACGACAACAATCGTCGCGGTAGCGGCGATGGCGAGCGCAAAAACGCTCCGCATCGTGCTTCGGTCAAGGAAAAGGCGCCTGCTCCGCGCGTTGCCCCACGTACTACCGACGAAGAAAGCGATGGCTTCCGCCGTGGTGGTCGCGGCAAGGCCAAGCTGAAGAAGCGCAACGCCCACGGTTTCCAGAGCCCGACCGGCCCTGTCGTGCGCGAAGTGAAGATCGGCGAAACCATCACTGTTGGCGATCTCGCCCAGCAGATGTCGGTGAAGGCTGCTGAAATCATCAAGTTCATGTTCAAACTGGGTACTCCAGCGACCATCAACCAGGTACTGGATCAGGAAACTGCCCAACTGGTTGCCGAAGAGCTGGGCCACAAAGTGACCCTGGTCAGCGACACCGCCCTGGAAGATTCCCTGGCCGAGTCCCTGAAGTTTGAAGGCGAGGCAGTTTCCCGTGCACCAGTCGTGACCGTAATGGGCCACGTTGACCACGGTAAGACTTCCCTGCTCGACTACATCCGTCGTGCCAAGGTTGCTGCTGGCGAAGCCGGTGGTATCACCCAGCACATCGGTGCTTACCACGTTGAAACCGACCGTGGCATGGTGACGTTCCTCGATACCCCTGGTCACGCTGCGTTTACCGCAATGCGTGCCCGTGGTGCCAAGGCGACCGACATCGTGATCCTGGTGGTTGCAGCGGACGACGGCGTGATGCCGCAGACCATTGAAGCTGTTCAGCATGCCAAGGCTGCGGGTGTTCCGCTGGTCGTGGCGGTGAACAAGATCGACAAGCCGGGCGCCGATCTCGATCGCATCCGTAGCGAGCTGTCGGTACACGGCGTGACGTCGGAAGAGTGGGGTGGTGACACGCCGTTCGTACCGGTCTCGGCGAAGATGGGTACTGGCGTCGACGAATTGCTCGAAGCGGTACTGCTGCAAGCCGAAGTCCTGGAATTGACTGCAACTCCGTCGGCTCCTGGCCGTGGCGTCGTGGTTGAATCCCGTCTCGACAAGGGCCGTGGCCCGGTGGCTACCGTTCTGGTTCAAGACGGTACCCTGCGTCAGGGCGACATGGTCCTGGTCGGTTCGAACTATGGCCGTGTACGTGCCATGCTCGACGAGAACGGCAAGCCAATCAAGGAAGCCGGTCCGGCCATCCCTGTCGAGATCCTCGGCCTGGACGGTACCCCGGACGCTGGCGACGAGATGAGCGTGGTTGCCGACGAGAAGAAAGCCCGTGAAGTGGCTCTGTTCCGTCAAGGCAAGTTCCGCGAAGTCAAACTGGCTCGCGCTCACGCCGGCAAGCTGGAAAACATCTTCGAAAACATGGGCCAGGAAGAGAAGAAGACGCTCAACATCGTCCTCAAATCTGACGTCCGTGGTTCGCTCGAAGCGTTGAACGGTGCCTTGAACGGCCTGGGTAACGACGAAGTGCAAGTGCGTGTGGTCGGTGGCGGCGTCGGTGGTATCACCGAATCCGATGCCAACCTGGCACTGGCCTCCAACGCTGTACTGTTCGGCTTCAACGTGCGTGCCGATGCCGGCGCGCGCAAGATCGTCGAGCAGGAAGGTCTGGATATGCGTTACTACAACGTGATCTACGACATCATCGAAGACGTCAAGAAAGCCCTGACCGGTATGCTCGGCAGCGATGTTCGCGAGAACATTCTGGGCATCGCCGAAGTGCGTGACGTGTTCCGTTCGCCGAAGTTTGGCGCGATCGCCGGTTGCATGGTTATCGAAGGTGTTGTGCACCGTAACCGTCCGATCCGTGTACTGCGTGAAGACATCGTTATCTTCGAAGGCGAGCTGGAATCCCTGCGCCGCTTCAAGGATGACGCTTCCGAAGTACGTGCCGGCATGGAATGCGGTATCGGCGTGAAGAGCTACAACGACGTCAAGGTCGGTGACAAGATCGAAGTCTTCGAGAAGGTGCAGGTTGCTCGCAGCCTCTAATTCGCGCACTTCAAGAGCCGTGACGGGCCGCCGCATGCAAGTGCGCAGTTCGTCACCCGGACTCTAAACGCAACGCCCGGTCTGGCTTCTGTCAGGCCGGGCGTTTGCCGCTTTCAGACCACACGGGTTTCACCGTGGGGCAGTTACAGGTAACAAGACATGGCAAAAGAATATAGCCGTACCCAACGTATCGGCGATCAGATGCAGCGCGAGCTGGCACAACTGATCCGTCGTGAAGTCAAAGACCCGCGCGTCGGCCTGGTCACCATTACCGCGGTGGAAGTCAGCCGTGACGTCGGTCACGCCAAGATTTTCATCACCGTGATGGGCCAGGACAGCGCTGAAGAAATTGCCCAAAGCATCAAGGTGCTGAACTCTGCCGCCGGTTTCCTGCGCATGCAGTTGGCTCGCGAGATGAAGCTGCGTAGCGTTCCTCAGTTGCACTTCCACTACGACGAAAGCGTCGTACGCGGTGCGCATCTGTCGGCCCTGATCGAGCGCGCAGTGGCTGAAGACAATCAGCATCCGGTTGCGGCAGAAGCCGAAGACACCAAGGAGTAATCGGTGGCTCAGGTCAAACGTATCCGTCGTAACGTCAGCGGCATCATCCTGCTCGACAAGCCGCTGGGGTTCACCTCCAACGCGGCCTTGCAGAAGGTTCGCTGGTTGCTGAACGCCGAAAAGGCAGGTCATACCGGCAGTCTCGATCCCCTGGCCACCGGCGTGTTGCCGCTGTGTTTTGGTGAGGCGACCAAGTTCTCGCAATACCTGCTCGATTCCGACAAGGGTTATGAAACCCTGGCGCAACTGGGCAAGACCACCACCACGGCGGATGCCGAAGGTGAGGTTTTGCAGGAGCGCCCGGTGACCGTTGGTCGCACCGATATCGAGGCTGTACTGCCGAAATTTCGTGGGCAAATCAGTCAGATACCGCCGATGTACTCGGCGCTCAAGCGTGATGGCCAGCCGCTGTACAAGTTGGCTCGTGCAGGCGAAGTAGTGGAGCGCGAACCGCGTTCTGTTACTATTACGCGCTTGGAATTGCTGGCCTTCGAAGGTGATACTGCGCGGCTGGCGGTGGATTGCACTAAAGGCACCTATATCCGCACCCTGGTGGAGGATATTGGTGAGCAACTCGGTTGTGGCGCTTACGTTGCAGAACTGCGACGTACCCAGGCCGGGCCATTCACCCTGGCGCAGACGGTTACCCTCGAAGAGCTGGAAGCAGTACATGCCGAAGGCGGCAACGAAGCGGTCGATCGCTTCCTGATGCCATCGGACAGCGGCCTGCTGGATTGGCCACTGTTGCAGTTCTCGGAAGCGAGCGCGTTCTACTGGCTCAACGGCCAGCCGGTACGTGCCCCGGATGCTCCGAAGTTCGGCATGGTGCGGGTACAGGATCACAATGGTCGCTTCATCGGTATCGGTGAAGTGAGCGAAGACGGGCGCATCGCGCCGCGTCGTTTGATTCGGTCAGAGTGACCGAAACCAGTCTGTGTAACAGCAGGCTGGCGAGGGTGGCTGTCAACAGGCACGGTCACTACTCATTTTTAGATACAGGGATTTGTCCCTGGCCTGTTGAAACTGTTTTTCTGAAACGGTTTCCTGATAAAAGGATTGCCTCATGGCTCTCGACGTTCAAGAAAAAGCTCAAATCGTAGCTGACTACCAGCAAGCTGTTGGTGACACTGGTTCGCCAGAAGTGCAAGTTGCACTGCTGACCGCCAACATCAACAAACTGCAAGGTCACTTCAAGGCCAACGGTAAAGACCACCACTCCCGTCGTGGTCTGATCCGCATGGTTAACCAGCGTCGTAAGCTGCTGGACTACCTGAAAGGCAAGGACGTGAGCCGTTACAGCGCTCTGATCGCTCGCCTGGGTCTGCGTCGCTAATAAGCGATTGCGCTAGAGGTTGGTTGTCTGTCGTACGTCAGTGGGTTTCCCGCCGGCGCATGGCAGGCTCCCAGCCTCAAGTTTTATCTGGATACCTGCTTTACCCGAGTAACACCTGGACAATCCAGTCGGGCCGACTCCCGGCGTTGCCCAAGAATTTCGCAAGAAACCAGTTCCCCCAAGAGCCACAAAGAAGGTAGGACACCGTGAACCCGGTAATCAAAAAATTCCAGTTCGGTCAGTCGACCGTTACCCTCGAGACTGGCCGTATCGCCCGTCAGGCCTCCGGCGCAGTATTGGTCACCGTTGACGACGACGTCAGCGTATTGGTGACCGTAGTCGGTGCAAAACAAGCCGATCCAGGCAAGGGCTTCTTCCCTCTGTCTGTTCACTACCAGGAAAAGACTTACGCTGCCGGCAAGATCCCTGGCGGTTTCTTCAAGCGCGAAGGCCGTCCTTCCGAGAAAGAAACCCTGACTTCCCGACTGATCGACCGTCCGATCCGTCCGCTGTTCCCGGAAGGCTTCATGAACGAAGTGCAGGTCGTCTGCACCGTCGTTTCCACCAGCAAGAAGACCGATCCGGACATCGCTGCGATGATCGGTACCTCGGCTGCCCTGGCTATCTCCGGCATTCCTTTTGATGGCCCGATCGGCGCTGCCCGCGTTGCCTTCCACGAAAGCACCGGCTACCTGCTGAACCCGACTTACGAGCAACAGGCAGCTTCCAGCCTGGACATGGTCGTTGCCGGTACTTCGGACGCCGTACTGATGGTTGAATCGGAAGCCAAAGAGCTGACCGAAGACCAGATGCTGGGCGCGGTACTGTTTGCTCACGACGAGTTCCAGGTTGTGATCAACGCCGTTAAAGAACTGGCCGCCGAAGCTGCCAAGCCAACCTGGACCTGGGCTCCTGCGCCAGAAGCCACCGAACTGCTGGCCGCTATCCGTGCCGAGTTCGGCGAAGCGATCTCCCAGGCCTACACCATCACCGTCAAGGCCGACCGTTACGCTCGCCTGGGCGAGTTGAAAGACCAGGTCGTTGCCAAGCTGTCCGGTGAAGAAGGCCAGCCTTCTTCCAGCGAAGTCAAAGCGGCTTTCGGCGAAATCGAATACCGTACCGTTCGCGAAAACATCGTCAACGGCAAGCCACGTATCGACGGTCGCGACACCAAGACTGTACGTCCGTTGAACATCGAAGTTGGTGTTCTGCCAAAAACCCACGGTTCGGCTCTGTTCACCCGTGGCGAAACCCAGGCTCTGGTAGTCGCAACGCTGGGTACTGCCCGTGATGCACAGCTGCTCGATACCCTGGAAGGCGAGAAGAAAGACCCGTTCATGCTGCACTACAACTTCCCTCCGTTCTCGGTAGGCGAGTGTGGTCGCATGGGTGGCGCTGGTCGTCGCGAAATCGGTCACGGCCGTCTGGCCCGTCGTTCGGTTTCGGCCATGCTGCCTGCCGCTGACGTGTTCCCGTACACCATCCGCGTGGTTTCGGAAATCACCGAATCCAACGGTTCGAGCTCGATGGCTTCCGTTTGCGGCGCTTCCCTGGCCCTGATGGACGCCGGTGTGCCGATGAAGGCGCCGGTCGCCGGTATCGCCATGGGTCTGGTTAAAGAAGGCGAGAAATTCGCCGTCCTGACCGACATCCTGGGTGACGAAGACCACCTGGGCGACATGGACTTCAAGGTAGCCGGTACCGCCAAAGGCGTCACTGCGCTGCAGATGGACATCAAGATCAAGGGCATCACCGAAGAAATCATGGAGATCGCTCTGGGCCAAGCCCTGGAAGCGCGCCTGAACATCCTCGGCCAGATGAACCAGATCATCGGCCAGTCGCGTACCGAACTGTCGGCCAACGCTCCGACCATGATCGCGATGAAAATCGACACCGACAAAATCCGTGATGTCATCGGTAAAGGCGGCGCGACCATTCGTGCGATCTGTGAAGAAACCAAGGCTTCGATCGACATCGAAGACGACGGTTCGATCAAGATCTTCGGTGAAACCAAGGAAGCGGCTGAAGCGGCACGTCAGCGCGTTCTGGGCATCACCGCTGAAGCCGAGATCGGCAAGATCTACGTTGGCAAGGTTGAACGCATCGTCGACTTCGGCGCATTCGTCAATATTCTGCCAGGCAAGGACGGTCTGGTTCACATCTCCATGCTGAGCGATGCTCGCGTCGAGAAAGTGACCGACATCCTGAAAGAAGGCCAGGAAGTGGAAGTACTGGTACTGGACGTGGACAACCGCGGCCGTATCAAGCTTTCCATCAAAGACGTGGCAGCAGCCAAGGCTTCGGGCGTTTAATCACGCCCCACGCCTGACCGCTTCAACGTTATAAAAAATGCCCCGCCGTGAAAACGGTGGGGCATTTTTTTGTCTGCAGGAAATTGAGACGTTCCGGAAGTTGCCTGCCCCTGAAGTCAGTGCTAGGTTTAGCCCACCGCCCGTGTAGCTCAGCCGGTAGAGCAGCGCACTCGTAACGCGAAGGTCGCAGGTTCGATTCCTGTCTCGGGCACCAGCAAGACTTGTTTTCAGATGATCCCGAATGGTTCTGAAGGCCAGACAAACCGCGCTTCATACGGTTTTTTGCGTCAGAGAGATCCTTGATGATCCAGATCCATCTTCCATTCCCCAGATCAACGAGAACGCCATGACAATAAAAGAATTGACCCAAGAAGCCAGACACGAAGAAGCGCTGAAGAAGTACGTGCTTGATAACCACGAACTAATGGACGAGATCAAGGACCTGAGTGCCGATGATCAGAAGGACCAGATTCAGTGGGCGTTCGAGGATGAAGCCGAAGCCCAGGGCCTGCAGCCGTGGGAGCTGACGCTCAAGTACACCTCAACGCCGGAAGAGTACGAAGCAGAACGCCTGAAGCTGCATAAAGAAGCTGCCGAGGTGTTGGGTGTCGGGTGGGAAGAGTACTGCGAGATGAACAATCTGGTGGTCTGACAATCATGTAGGAGCGAGCTTGCTCGCGATGGTCGTTAACGATAGCGCGTGTTTACTGGTTAAACGTGGCGCTCTCAGGTGCATCGCGAGCAAGCTCGCTCCTACAGTTTTGGCAATTCACACGTGGGATCAGAGACTCAGTCGCATCGACAGATCGACCGCCTTCACATCCTTGGTCATCGCACCGATCGAAATGTAATCCACCCCGGTCTGTGCAATCGGTAGCAACGTACTTTCGTTGATCCCGCCGCTGGCCTCCAGTTTGGCCTTGCCGGCATTCAGGCGCACGGCTTCGCGCATGTCGTCCAGGCTCAGTTCGTCGAGCATGATGATGTCGGCACCGGCCGTCAGCGCTTCTTTCAGTTCATCCAGGCTTTCCACTTCAATCTCGACCGGTTTTCCCGGAGCGATCTTGTGCGCGGCGGCGATGGCCTGCGCGATGCCGCCACTGGCGGCGATGTGGTTTTCCTTGATCAGGAAGGCGTCATACAGGCCGATGCGGTGGTTATGGCAACCGCCGCAGGTCACGGCGTACTTTTGCGCCAGGCGCAGCCCCGGCAGTGTTTTGCGGGTGTCGAGCAGCTTGACCTGAGTCTCGGCCACGAAGTCCGCCAGGTACTGCGCGCGGGTCGCCACGCCGGAGAGCAATTGCAGGAAGTTCAGGGCGCTGCGTTCGCCGGTCAGCAGTGAGCGCGCAGGGCCTTCGAGGTGGAACAGCACCTGATTGGGCGTCACCCGTTCACCGTCGGCAACCTGCCAGTGCACCGCCACCCGTGGGTCCAGTTGCAGGAACACGGCATCCACCCAGGCGGTGCCGCTGATGACGGCCGCGTCGCGGGTAATGATGGTGGCTTTGGCCAGGCGTTCGGCCGGGATCAACTGTGCGGTGATGTCGCCGCTGCCGATGTCTTCACGCAACGCACGGCGCACGTTGGCTTCGATTTCGGCGGTCAGATCGGCGAGACGTAGATTCGGCATAACGGACTCCACAAACAAAGTGGCTCGATTATAGGGCCATGGCAGCGACCAACCCAAGGCATCAGCGCGTTACATTGGTGCTGGCGCCTGCATTTGGTCGAATCCCTGTCGTAGTCGGCGTTGGCCGTCGATGCCGAGCAAACGCCTGTTTGAGTTCGGCAATCTCCAGCGCTTCAATCGCGGCAAGTGATCGCGCCCCAGGGGATTATCGCGGCATACTGTGCCAACACAGTCGACGTCGAAGGAATCGGTATGCAGTTGGACCCCGCGAGCGGTTGGATTCAGGGTGTGCATGTCTGCCCCTCACCCAACTTCAATGCGCGCCCCACAGGCGAAATTTCCCTGCTGGTGATCCACAACATCAGCCTGCCACCGGCGCAGTTCGCCACCGGCAAGGTGCAGGAGTTTTTCCAGAATCGTCTGGATGTCACCGAACATCCCTATTTTGAAGGGATCGCGGATTTGCGGGTGTCCGCGCACTTTCTGATCGAGCGTGACGGTACCGTCACCCAGTTCGTTTCATGCCTTGAGCGTGCGTGGCATGCGGGTGTTTCGAGCTTCGAGGGACGGGAAACCTGTAACGATTTTTCCGTGGGCATCGAACTGGAAGGCACGGATGATCTGCCGTTCACCGACGCGCAATACAGCGCGTTGACAGCCCTGACCCGCCAGTTGCAGCAGGCGTTCACGGCAATCACCACAGAGCGCATCTGCGGGCACAGCGACATTGCACCGGGGCGCAAAACCGATCCAGGGCCGGCGTTCGACTGGGCACGCTATCGTGCCGCCCTGGCACAAGAGGAAGGACGATGAGTTTTCTGGTGTTGCTGTTGGCGGTGTGGATCGAGAAGTTCTCGGCCTTGCGTCATCGGGTTCAGCGTGACAGGGGCTGGACACAGGAGCTGAACAAGCTTGAGGCCAGCCCGCGACTTTCTGGCCGACCCTGGCTGGTGTTGTCGGTACTGGTTTTGTTGCCGGTGGCGTTGCTGGGTTTGCTGTTGGTCGTCATCGAGCCGGTGGCCTACGGGTTGCTGGCGTTGCCGATTCATTTGCTGGTGGTGATTTACAGCCTGGGGCGCGGTGATCTGCTGGGCGATCTCGGGCCGTTCCGCGATGCCTGGCGTCGGGAGGACCTGCAAGCAGCGGCCCATGTCGCCAACCGCGATCTGGACATTTGCGCCGACAGTGGCGAGCAACTGCTGGAACAGGTCGAAGGGCATTTGCTGTGGGAGGCCTACCATAGTTTTTTCGCGGTGATTTTCTGGTACTTCCTGCTGGGGCCGGTCGCGGCGCTGAGCTATCGGTTGCTGGCGCTGGCCGAAGAACACGGGAAAAACCCGGCGGTGGTCGAACGCGCCGGGCAATTGCGTCACGCCTTCGACTGGGTGCCGGTGCGTCTGCTGGCGGCGAGCCTGGCATTGGTCGGCAATTTTGTCGCGGTCAGCCGGGTCATGCTGCATGAGCTACTGAACTGGAACATCAGCGCCACGCAATTGATCGTGAAAGTCGGGCTGGTGGCCGGTGAAATTCCGGCGCCGGTGGCTGGCGCAGAAGGTATCAACAACCTGGACCGCATCTGGGAACTGCTGCTGCGTGCCGCGGTGCTCTGGTATGCCGGATTTGCGTTGTGGACGGTTTTGCCTTAGCGCTGTCGTCAGAAATCAGAGCAAACCCCCTCGCCATAGGGCGATCACTTGTCCGAAGTGCTTCGCCCTGTCGTTAACCTTAAGTTACAAAACCCCCTGTCGATTTAAGTTATACAGAGATAGCGCCGAATAGTGGCTATCTGCTTTCTGTCTGCGCCCGCCAATAAAAAAAATAAGAAATTGAAGGGAGACATCCAGTGAAGAGCTTGCTCTATCCCGCTGTCGCACTGATGAACCGCCTGAGCTTCGGCATGAAGTTCAGCCTGATCAGCGTACTGTTCCTGGTGCCGATGCTGGTGACCAACTTCTATCTGGTACGTGACTCCTACCGAGAATTCCAGGGCACGCGCATCGAACTGCAAAGTCTCGACCTGTTGGGCAGTAGCCTGACGCTGCGGCGCGATCTGGAAACCCTGAACAACCTGGTGCAGATCAATGTCAGCCTCGGCCAGTCCGGCAAGGCCGGCAATGTCGAATCGAAAATCAGCACCCTTGAGCAGAATATTCTGACTCGCCTGCAAGGGCTGACGGCGATGACCAGCGACCCGGAACAGGTCGCGGTGTTTGATGGCAAACGCGATGAAATGATCGCCGCGTTCAAGGCCCAGCAAACGGAAAACTCCCTGCAAAGCAAAAGTGCCCTGATTGGCAAACTGGTCGGCAGCGCGCAGATTTTCAGCCAGCTCATCACCAGCCAGTCCGGCCTCAGTCGCGACAACCAGAGCGACATGCGCCAGTTGAGCGAGCTCGTCACCCTCGTAACGCCACGTGTCACCCAGATCCTGGGGGAAGGTCGGGCAATGGGGTCCTATTCGTTGGGGCAGGGTTTTATCAACTCGGCTTCGAGTACCCGTTTCGATGAGTTGCTGGCGCAGATTGAAAAACTCCAGAGCGAATATGGTCTGAAGTTGCAGGATGCCCTGGGTTCCAGCAAGGCTGCGCGCGAGACTTTGGCTGCGCAGGCCGAGGTCAGCCGGGCGTCGCTGAAAAAAGCCAGCGAGCTGTTCGAAGAACAAGTGGTCATGGCCGACACCCTCGATGCGCCGTGGCAGGGCTTTTACGATCAGGTCAGCGCCCTTATGGACCAGACCTACCAACTCAACGAAGCAACCCTGAAGTATCTGGGCCCGCAGTTGCAGCAACGCCTGGAACAGAACCGCACGCACATGGTTTTGCAGGCCGTGGCGCTGTCAGTCGTATTTGTGCTGATCTTTTATCTCTACGGCGCGTTCTATGCCTCGACCCGTACCACGCTCAAGCGCCTCGGAGCGGTGATGGACAAGGTGGCGGCCGGCGACATGACCGTGACCTTCAGCGCCCACAGCCGCGATGAGCTGGGGGAGCTGGGTGAGGTGTTCAACGGCACCGTGAAGAAGATCCATGACCTGATCGAGCGGGTGGGGCAGACCGTCAGCGAAGTCGAGCGTCAGGCCGGGCAAGTGGAAAACGTTTCCGCGCAAAGCAACCAGGCCGTCGCCGGGCAGCGCACGCAAATCGAACAAGTGGCCACGGCCATGAACCAGATGTCGGCCACTTCCCAGGAGGTGGCGCGCAGTGCCGCGGCGGCGGTGAGCAGTGCCCACAGTGTCAACGATGAGACCATCAGTGGTCGCGGCTTGGTGGAGTCGCAGCAAGGCAGTATTGCCGCGCTGGCCAGCGAGATCGATCAGTCGGTGCTGGTGATCAATCAACTGGCCAGCGACAGCCAGTCCATCAGCCGCGTGCTCGAAGTGATCAAGAGCATCGCCGAGCAGACCAATCTGCTGGCGCTCAATGCCGCCATCGAGGCCGCACGGGCCGGTGAGCAGGGCCGTGGTTTCGCCGTGGTAGCCGATGAAGTCCGGACCCTGGCCAAACGAACCCAGCAATCGACCGAAGAAATCGAGCAGATGATTGCCAGGCTTCATGGCGGAGTCGGCGCGGCGGTCAAGGCCATGGGCACCAGCCATGAAATGGCCAACGGCACGGTGGGGCAGTCGGAGAAGGTCCAGCGGGCGCTGGAAAACATCCTGGGCGCGGTTGGCATGATCGTCGACCAGAACCAGCAGATTGCCGCCGCCGTGGAGCAGCAAACCGCCGTGGCTCACGACATCGACCAGAACATCGTCGAGATCAATCGCGCCGGCGAGCGTACCGCTGAAGGTGCACATCAGACCGAAGATGCCAGCCGGGCGTTGTCGGCCCAGGTCATGGAGTTGAAACAGTTGATCAGTGCATTCAGGGTTTGAAAGTCTCCTCGCTCCCACAGGTTTGATGTACTGTGGGAAGGTTTCGTAATACTTTTTCCTTTTCCCGGTGAGAGTCCTCCTGATTCTTTCCGTGCGCTGGATTTTGGATGTCAATCAAGGAAGAGTTACGCGGCTTACTTCATGGAGGAACTTGGTTATGTCTGTTGCAATATCAGGAGTCCAGGGACGCTGTGCGCATTGTCAGCGCACATTGCTGCTTCAACCCTGGCAGCTCAACGCCATCGCGATCAATGAAGCGTTTGCCTGTGCCCACTGCCAGAAACACCTTCAGTTATGTTGTCCGGAGCAGATCAGGCGCTTCAAGTCCCTCGACTCTTTTTCGCTGTTGCGCGCCAGTCTGCGGATGATGGTCTGCATCACCTTGCTGGTGGCGTTGGTGATGGAGTGGTTGGGGATGCTCAGCGTCATCGAACAGCTGAATGCTTCGCTGATCGTCATATTCGTGTACTTCGCGGTGGTCCGTTATTTCCGCCGGCGCCAGCACTTGACGCTGATCCTGGAGGCCGCCAGGGCTCACGTCGACTGATTACCAGCCGAACACTTCGCAGCTGTTGGCGGTGCTGGCAGCCGCCAGTCGTTCCGGGCTGATTGCCATCCATTGCGCCAGTGCCGTGCAGATCGCCGGCAAGTGTGCCGGACTGTTGCGCTGGCCGGGGAACATGGCAGGGGCCATGTCCGGCGAGTCGGTTTCCAGCACCACCGAATCCAGTGGCAGTGCGCCGAGCACTCGGTGCATGCGCTGCGCCTGCGGCCAGGTCGGGGCGCCACCAAGGCCGAGCTTGAAACCGAGCTTGATGTATTCCCGCGCTTCTTCCTGGCTGCCGGCGAAGGCGTGGATGATGCCGGCCCGTTTCAAACGAAACCGTTTGAGCGTGGCAATCACCGCCGCATGGCTGCGCCGCACATGGATCAATGCCGGAAGATTGAAATCCACCGCCAGTTGTAATTGCGCCTCGAACAACGCCTGCTGGCGGTCGCGGTCCAGGGTTTCGATGAAGTAGTCCAGGCCGATCTCGCCTACCGCACACAGTTGCCGATGGCCGGCCAATCGAGTCAGCCAGTCACCGAGTTCGCTCAGGTGTTGCGGTCGATGATCATCCAGGTACACCGGGTGCAATCCGAACGCGGCGTGCAGATCGGGATCACTCTGCACCAACTCCCAGACCCGCTGCCAATTGGCCTGATAAACCCCCAGCACCACCATTCGCCGCACCCCGAGGGCGCGGCTTTCGGCCAGCAGCGCCTGGCGGTCGGCGTCGAAGTCCGGAAAATCCAGGTGGGTGTGGGTGTCGATCAGCTCCACGGTTCAGTCCTGGCGAATACGCTGCTTGAACGTGCGCGCGATGGCTTGCACGCCGGGCCGGTAATCCGACTGTTCGATGGCCGCCAGGGCCAGTGCAAGGGCCTTGTCGGCGATCAACTGGTGTTGCTGGGCCATGGCGTTGACCGGCAGCGGCAGGAAGTCCAGCAACTGGGTGTCACCGAATGTGCCGAGGCGCAGCGGACGGTTTTTCAGCGGGAAGTCGTGCAGCGCATCGAACACACCCTGAAGCAGCACGTAGGATGTGGTCACCAGGGCCTCGGGCAAATGGCCCAGGCGCTGCAGCAGCTCTTCCATCAATTGTTTGCCGCACTCGCGGCTGAAGGACTCGCCTTCTTCGATCAGCACCTCGCAGTCGAATCCGGTGAGGGCCTCTTTGAAGCCCGCGGCACGTTCCCGGCTGATGCTCAGCTCCGGGCGGGCGCCGATCAGTGCGATCTGCCTGGGCAGCGGCTCCAGCAGGCTGCGGGTCAGTTGCAGGCTGGCCTCACGATCGTCGCTGATCACCGAGCAGAAGTGCTCGGGTTCCATGACCCGGTCGATGGCGATGATCGGAATGCCCTTGGCCTGCAATTGGCGATAGCTGTCGTCGCCGGCCGGCAGGCAGCTGGCAACGATCAGTGCGTCGCAGCGCCGGGCGCGGAACAGTTGCAGCAATTGCCGTTCGCTGTCCGGTGCATCGTCGGAGCTGGCGATCAGCAACTGATAACCCCGGGCCCGCGCGCCTTGCTCCAGCAATTTGGCGATTCGCGCGTAACTGGGGTTTTCCAGATCCGGCAGAATGAACCCCAATGTGCGGGTGTGTCGGCTGCGCAAACCGGCGGCCTGTGGGTTAGGCGTGAAGCCATGCAGTTCGACGACCGCGCGCACGCGTTCGACGGTAGCGCTGCTGATGCGTTGTTGTTCGGCCTTGCCATTGATGACATAGCTGGCGGTGGTGACGGACACACCGGCCAACTGGGCGATATCACTGAGTTTCAACCCGCTGTTTCCTTGTTTTTTCGAGGTTGCCTCGACATTTTCGTCAATCCTAACCGATTCAGGCAGGCGACCATTGTCGTAACGCATCCGACAAGTTGGGCTTCAAGGATGGGACATTATCGAGTAACGTGCCATTCATTCTAGATTAAACGATTCAGCAAGCGTATTTTCTACGTTAATAGGTGCCTTTGGCCGGTTCTGCCGCGAAACCGCCAAAAGTGACGAACAAGCGCCTAAGCTGGCTCATTCAAAACAATACCTGGCGCCCCAAGGCGCCAAAAAGGAGAAAGCATGCTCGAGCTCACTGTAGAGCAGATATCCATGGGCCAGTCGGCTGTGGATAAATCCGCAGCGCTGCAACTGCTGGCCCGGCATCTGGTCGCCGACGGCCTGGTTACCGAGGGTTATCTCGCCGGATTGCAGGCGCGGGAAGCCCAGGGCTCGACCTTTCTTGGTCAAGGTATTGCGATCCCCCACGGTACACCCGAAACCCGCGACCTGGTGTTCACCACCGGTGTGCGCCTGATGCAGTTCCCTGAAGGTGTGGACTGGGGCGATGGTCATATCGTTTACCTGGCGATCGGAATCGCTGCCAAATCCGATGAACATCTGCGCCTGTTGCAATTGCTGACCCGCGCCCTCGGCGAGACTGATCTGGGCCAGGCCCTGCGTCGCGCCGGTTCCGCCGAAGCATTGCTGAAGTTGCTGCAAGGCGCGCCACAGGAGCTGGCGCTGGATGCGCAGATGATCGGCCTCGGTGTGGCGGCCGAAGATTTCGAAGAGCTGGTCTGGCGCGGCGCTCGTCTGCTGCGGCAGGCCGACTGCGTGAGCAACGGTTTCTCCGCCGTGCTGCAGCAGGTTGAAGCGCTGCCCCTGGGCGATGGTCTGTGGTGGCTGCACAGCGAGCAAACGGTGAAGCGCCCGGGACTGGCCTTCGTCACCCCGGACAAACCGCTGCGCTATCTCGGCCAGCCACTCAATGGACTGTTCTGCCTGGCCAGCCTCGGTGAGGCCCATCAAGCGCTGCTCGAACGCCTGTGCGCGTTGTTGATCGAAGGGCGTGGCCATGAATTGGGGCGCGCCACCAGCAGCCGCAAAGTCCTCGAAGTGCTCGGTGGTGAAGTGCCCGCCGACTGGCCCAGTGCGCGTATTGTGTTGGCCAATGCCCACGGTTTGCATGCGCGGCCGGCGAAAATCCTCGCGCAACTGGCAAAGAGTTTTGAAGGTGACATCCGCGTGCGCATTGTCGATGGTCACGACAGCGCGGTGTCGGTAAAGAGTTTGAGCAAGTTGCTCAGCCTCGGCGCCCGTCGGGGGCAGGTTCTGGAAATCATTGCCGAACCGGGCATCGCGGCTGACGCGTTGCCGGCCCTGTTGGCGGCCATCGAAGAGGGCCTCGGTGAGGAAGTCGAACCGCTGCCGCCAGTAAGCCAGGCACGCGAAGTCGTTGCCGAGATGGCCGAAGTGGTCCTCGCCCCGGTGTCAGGCAGTGTGGTTCAGGCAATTGCCGCCGCGCCGGGGATCGCCATCGGCCCGGCGCATATTCAAGTGCTGCAAACCATCGATTACCCGTTGCGCGGCGAGTCCGCCGGCATCGAGCGTGAGCGCCTCCAGCAGGCACTGGCGCAGGTGCGCCGTGACATTCAGGGCTTGATCGAGCGCAGCAAAAGCAAGGCCATTCGCGAAATCTTCATCACTCACCAGGAGATGCTCGACGACCCGGAACTGACTGATGAGGTCGATGCGCGCCTCAAGCAGGGCGAAAGCGCCGAGGCGGCGTGGATGGCCGTAATTGAAGCGGCGGCCCGGCAGCAGGAAGCGTTGCAGGATGCCTTGCTCGCCGAGCGCGCAGCCGACTTGCGCGACATCGGGCGTCGGGTACTGATGCAACTCTGTGGCATCGAAACCCCAAGCGAACCGGATCAACCATACATTCTGGTGATGGACGAAGTCGGCCCGTCCGACGTCGCGCGTCTCGACCCCGCTCGCGTGGCCGGGATTCTCACCGCCCGGGGTGGTGCTACGGCGCACAGTGCGATTGTCGCCCGGGCCCTGGGTATTCCGGCACTGGTCGGCGCCGGCCCTGGCGTTTTGCTGCTGGCACCGGGCACGCCATTGCTGCTCGATGGCCAGCGTGGTCGTCTGCATGTGGACGCTGACGCGGCGACCTTGCAGCGCGCAACCGCCGAACGCGATACCCGCGAGCAGCGCTTGAAGGCGGCTGCTGAACGGCGCCATCAACCCGCGCTGACCACCGATGGCCACGCCGTCGAAGTGTTCGCCAACATTGGTGAAAGCGCTGGCGTGACCGGCGCGGTGGAGCAGGGCGCCGAAGGCATTGGCCTGTTGCGCACCGAACTGATCTTCATGGCCCACTCGCAAGCGCCCGACGAAGCGACCCAGGAAGTCGAGTACCGTCGCGTTCTCGACGGTCTGGCCGGGCGACCGCTGGTGGTGCGTACCCTCGATGTCGGTGGCGACAAACCGCTGCCGTACTGGCCGATTGCGAAGGAAGAAAACCCCTTCCTCGGCGTGCGCGGCATACGCCTGACCTTGCAGCGCCCGCAGGTCATGGAAGCGCAATTGCGCGCCTTGCTGCGGGCGGCCGACAACCGGCCGCTGCGGATCATGTTCCCGATGGTGGGCAGCGTCGACGAGTGGCGTCAGGCCCGTGACATGACCGAACGTTTGCGCCGGGAAATTCCGGTTGCCGACCTGCAACTGGGGATTATGATCGAAGTGCCGTCGGCGGCGTTGCTGGCGCCGGTGCTGGCCAAAGAGGTCGACTTTTTCAGCGTCGGTACCAACGACCTGACCCAATACACCCTGGCCATCGACCGTGGCCATCCGACGCTGTCGGCCCAGGCCGATGGCTTGCATCCGGCGGTGCTGCAACTGATCGACATCACCGTGCGCGCGGCCCATGCCCACGGCAAATGGGTCGGTGTGTGCGGCGAGCTGGCGGCTGACCCGCTGGCGGTGCCGGTGCTGGTCGGCCTCGGCGTGGACGAACTTAGCGTCGGCGCTCGCAGCA
Organism: Pseudomonas sp. P5_B3; assembly: GCF_056400405.1. NCBI lineage: Bacteria > Pseudomonadati > Pseudomonadota > Gammaproteobacteria > Pseudomonadales > Pseudomonadaceae > Pseudomonas > Pseudomonas sp. P5_B3. The sequence continues at coordinate 78,630 of NZ_JBFULI010000003.1, forward strand.
TTGCCGAAGTCAAGGCGCGGATTCGCGAACTGGGCTTCACTCAGACTCAAACCCTTGCCCGACAGGCCTTGGCCGTGGGCAGCGCCAATGAAGTGCGCGCATTAGTGGAGGCCCTGTAATGGCCCGGATTCTCACCCTGACCCTCAACCCGGCGCTGGACCTGACCGTACAGTTGCCGCGCCTTGAAGCCGGCCAGGTCAACCGCAGCGATGTGATGCACACCCACGCCGCCGGCAAAGGCGTGAACGTGGCGCAAGTGCTGGCCGACCTTGGGCATCAGTTGACCGTCAGTGGTTTTCTTGGCGAAGACAACCTGCAAGCGTTCGAAGCGTTGTTCGCCAAACGCGGTTTTGTCGATGCGTTCATCCGCGTTCCCGGTGAAACCCGCAGCAACATCAAACTGGCGGAAAGCGACGGTCGCATTACCGACATCAATGGGCCGGGGCCGCAGGTCAGCGAGGCGGCGCAGCAGGCCTTGATTGATCGACTGGAGCAGATTGCCCCGGGTCACGATGCGGTGGTGGTTGCTGGTAGTTTGCCCCTGGGCGTTAGCGCGCAGTGGTTGCAGGCGTTGGTCCTGCGTTTGAAAAGCCTGGGGCTGCGCGTTGCCCTCGACACCAGCGGCGAGGCGTTGCGTGCGGCGCTGAAAGCGGGACCCTGGCTGATCAAACCCAACACTGAAGAGCTGGCCGAGGTGCTGGACTGCGAGGTTGTGTCGGTCAGTTCCCAGTCCATAGCGGCGGAGCGTTTGCACGCCCAGGGCATCGAACATGTGGTGATTTCTCATGGTGCCGAGGGTGTGAACTGGTTCAGCGTCGGTTCGGCACTGCATGCCACTCCGCCCAAGGTCAGCGTCGCCAGTACGGTGGGCGCGGGTGATTCGTTGCTGGCGGGGATGCTCCACGGTTTGCTCAGTGCCGATACGCCGGAGCAGACCTTACGCACCGCCACGGCGATTGCCGCGATGGCAGTGACCCAGATCGGTTTCGGCATTGGCGATGCAGCGCAATTGGCGCAGCTCGAACAGGGTGTGCGCGTGCGTCCCCTGACAGAACAATAAGAGGGTTTGTCATGAAATTAGCCATCGTTACGGCCTGCCCGAACGGCATGGTCACCAGTGTGCTGTGTGCCCGGCTGCTCGATGCCGCGGCTCAGCGTCAGGGCTGGAGCACCAGTGTCGAAATCACCGATGCCGCGCATCCCGAAAAACAACTGTCGGCGGCCACTCTCGATGCGGCCGAGTGGGTGCTGCTGGTGAGCAGCGCGCCGGTGGACATGTCGCGGTTTGTCGGTAAGCGGCTGTTCCAGAGCACCCCGGCCCAGGCCCTGCAAGACGTGGAAGCCGTGTTGCGGCGTGGAGCGCAGGACGCTCAGGTTTATGTTGCTGACGAAGCCGTCGTCGAACCTGTGACGGTGGCTAAAAACGCGCCGCGACTGGTGGCCGTCACCGCGTGCCCGACGGGTGTCGCTCACACGTTCATGGCTGCCGAGGCCTTGCAGCAAGCGGCCAAACGCCTGGGCTATGACCTGCAAGTGGAAACCCAGGGTTCGGTCGGTGCGCGCAATCCATTGAGCGCGCAAGCGATCGCCGAGGCCGATGTGGTGCTGCTGGCGGCTGATATCGAAGTCGCCACCGAGCGTTTCGCCGGCAAGAAAATCTATCGCTGTGGCACCGGTATCGCTCTCAAGCAAGCTGAAGCGACTTTGAAAAAGGCCTTGGCCGAAGGCCAGCAGGAAAGCGCTTCGAGCAGCGCCAAGGGCCCAGCCAAATCAGAGAAAACCGGTGTCTATAAACACCTGCTGACCGGTGTGTCATTCATGTTGCCGATGGTGGTGGCCGGCGGCTTGATGATCGCCTTGTCGTTCGTATTTGGCATCACCGCATTCAAGGAGCAGGGCACGCTGGCGGCGGCGTTGATGCAGATCGGTGGCGACACCGCGTTCAAGCTGATGGTGCCGCTGCTGGCAGGCTATATCGCCTATTCCATCGCTGACCGTCCGGGCCTCGCGCCGGGGATGATCGGCGGTCTGCTGGCGAGCACCCTGGGCGCCGGTTTCATCGGCGGGATCATTGCCGGTTTTCTGGCCGGTTATGCGGCCAAGGCGATCAACCGTTATGCGCGATTGCCGCAAAGTCTTGAGGCGCTGAAGCCGATCCTGATCATTCCGTTGCTGGCGAGTCTGTTCACCGGTCTGGTGATGATCTACGTGGTCGGTAAACCGGTCGCCGGGATGCTTGCCGGGCTCACGCATTTCCTCGACAGCATGGGCACCACCAACGCGATTCTGCTGGGTGTATTGCTGGGTGGCATGATGTGCGTCGACCTCGGCGGGCCGATCAACAAGGCGGCCTATGCGTTCTCGGTGGGCTTGCTGGCGTCGCAGAGCTACGCGCCGATGGCGGCGACCATGGCGGCCGGCATGGTGCCGCCGATCGGTCTGGGCATCGCCACATTCATTGCGCGGCGCAAGTTCGCCCAGACCGAACGCGAAGCCGGTAAAGCGGCGCTGGTGCTGGGGCTGTGCTTCATCTCCGAAGGGGCGATTCCGTTTGCGGCGAAAGACCCGCTGCGGGTGATTCCGGCGAGCATCGCCGGCGGTGCGCTGACCGGTGCGCTGTCGATGTATTTCGGCTGCAAACTGATGGCGCCCCACGGTGGGTTTTTCGTGCTGGCGATCCCGAATGCAATCAACCATGCGCTGCTTTACTTGTTGGCGATTGTGGCGGGGAGCCTGTTGACGGCGGTGGTGTATGCGCTGGTGAAGCGGCCGGAGGTGGTGGAGTTGGCGGTAGAGCCCGTCACAGCCTGACACCTGCCCCTGTGGTGTTGGGAAGATTTGTGTCATGCCAGGGTCATAGGTCCATGCTTTAGTTTTTCCTTTTTCAGGGAGAACACCATGAGCGATTTCAACCTCGGGCGTCGTCGTGTGATGCAAGCGGTCGGCGCCGGGTTGTTGTTGCCAGGGCTGGCGCCGGCGGTGATCGCTTCGGTCAAGGATCGGCCGCAACTCACCGACGGTGTGCAGTCCGGCGACCTGCTGGGCGACCGGGCGATCATCTGGAGCCGCTGCGACCGCCCCGCACGGATGGTGGTGGAGTGGGACACTCGCAGCCTGTTTCCCAACCCTCGGCGATTCGTCTCGCCCCTGGCCGATGCGCGCACCGATTTCACCGCCCGGGTCGAACTCACCGGGCTGCCTGCCGGCCAGGCGATTTTCTACCGTGTGCAGTTTGAAGACGCCCAGAGCGGCGTTGCCAGCGAGCCCTGGTTCGGTCACTTGCGCAGCGTGCCACAGACCCGGCGCGACCTCCGTTTTGTCTGGAGTGGCGACACCGTCGGCCAGGGTTTCGGCATCAACCCGGACATTGGCGGTATGCGGATCTACGAGGCGATGCGCCGGCGTCTGCCGGACTTTTTTATCCACAGCGGCGACACCATTTACGCCGACAGCCCGATACCGGCGCAGCTCACCACAGAAGGCGGACGGGTGTGGCGCAACATCACTACCGAGGCCAAGAGCAAAGTCGCCGAGACCCTCGATGAGTACCGTGGCAATTACCGCTACAACCTGATGGACGAAAACATCCGTCGTTTCAATGCCGAGGTCCCGCAGATCTGGCAGTGGGACGACCACGAAGTGGTGAACAACTGGTCGCCGGGCAAGCAGCTGGATGCGCGTTACCAGAGCAAAGATATCCACAGCCTGGTGGGCCGCGCACGCCAGGCCTGGCTCGAATACGCGCCGATGCGTTTGCAGAGCGCCGATGGCGGCGGGCGGATCTATCGCAAGCTCGGTTACGGTCCGCTGCTCGATGTGTTCGTGCTGGACATGCGCAGCTATCGCGGGGCCAACGATGACAATCTGGGCGCTGCAAAACCCTTCCTCGGTCGTGAGCAACTGGACTGGCTCAAGCGCGAACTGCAGGCCTCGAACGCGCAATGGAAAGTGATCGCCGCCGACATGCCCATTGGCCTCGGCGTGCCCGACGGCGAGGTCAGCCCCGGTGTCGCGCGCTGGGAAGCCGTGGCCAACGGTGACCCCGGCCCGGCCCAGGGGCGTGAACTGGAAATCGCCGAACTGCTCGGTTTCCTGCGGGCGCAGCAGGTGCGCAATTTCCTGTTCCTGACCGCGGATGTGCACTACTGCGCCGCCCATCATTACCACCCGGATCGGGCGGCGTTTCAGGACTTCGAACCGTTCTGGGAGTTCGTCGCCGGGCCCTTGAATGCCGGCAGTTTCGGGCCTAATCCGCTAGATAAGACCTTTGGCCCGGAAGCGGTATTCGAGAAGGCGCCGCCCGCGCAGAACGTCTCGCCGTTTGCCGGGTTTCAGTTTTTTGGCGAGGTGAATATCGATGGGCAAACGGGGGAGTTGAGCGTGGTGTTGCGGGATCTGGACGGGGTTTCTGTATTCGAGCAGAAGTTGCAGCCGGTTTGACCGACACATCCCCCCCTGTGGGAGCGAGCTTGCTCGCGATGGCGTCATCACTTTCAACGGTGATGTCGCCTGACACTCCGCTATCGTCGGAACGCCGCCCGGAGCAAGCTCGCTCCCACAGGGAACTCAGTGAATCAGTACACGTCTCGGCGGTAGCGGCCCTGTTCGATCAGGCGCTCCACTTCGGCGTCGCCCAGCACCTCGTTGAGCACCTGGTCCACGCCCGAAGCCATGCCTTGAAGGCTGCCACAGATGTAGATCACCGCACCGTCCGCCAGCCACTTCTTGAGCTCGGCTGCCGATTCACGCAGGCGATCCTGTACGTAAATCTTTTCGGCCTGATCGCGGGAAAACGCCAGGTCGAGGCGCGCCAGATCACCATTGATCAGCCACTCTTCCAGCTCCTTTCGGCACAGGTAGTCGTGCTCGCGATGGCGCTCGCCAAACATCAGCCAGTGACGTTGCTGACCGTCGGCAATCCGCGCCTTGAGCAGGCTGCGCAACCCGGCCAGCCCCGTGCCATTGCCCAGCAGGATCATCGGCACCGGCTGCGACGGCAGATGGAAACCACTGTTGCGCCGTACGCGCAGGCTGATGGAGCTGCCTACAGGCGCGTGTTCGGTCAACCAGCCGGAACCGACGCCGAGGTTGCCGTCGGCATACACTTCCTGACGCACGATCAATTCCAGCACGCCATCGGCCGGGATCGACGCAATGGAGTACTCGCGCATGGCCAACGGCACGAGTGCCTCTGCCAGCGCCTGCGCGTGCAGGCCGACCAGATGGGCGCGGTTCTCCGGCAACTGGCGGCTGGCCAGGGCCTGTTCGAGGGTTTCCTCCAGGCCATTGAGCTGCACCTTGGTCTCACCGTGAATCCCCAGGCCGTCGAGGAAATGCTCGATGGCCCATGGGCAATTGCGCGGCAATACTTCCACCAGGTCGCCCGCCAGCCAGCTGCTGGTGGTCGGGGCACTGAGGCCCAGCAAGTACACAGGGGATCCGCTGCTGTCCGGGTTGAGCAGTTCACGGCGGGCCAGGGTCCAGTTGTCATAGCTGGGCGCTTGCCAGGTGTCGACGGGCGTGTGGCCGGTCAACAGGCCCAGTTGCTGTTGCCAGTGACGCAAGGCGTAAGGGTCACCGCTGTCGACCTCCACCGGCGTGAACAGGGTCTTGCCGCCATGTTCACCGAGCCAGGTGTGCAGGCGTTTGGCGAAACCGCAGAAGTGTTGATACTGCCGGTCACCGAGGCCGAGGATCGCGTAGTTCAGGCGTTCCAGGCTTGGCGTGCGGCCCAGCACCTTGCGTTCGAAACCTCTGGCGCTGTCCGGCGCTTCGCCGTCACCGAAGGTGCTGACGACGAACAGTGCGTTGCTCGAGTCTCGCAAATCCTGCTCGCTGACGTCCGCCAACGGTTGCACCTTCACCGGTAGCCCTGCGGCCTGCAATTGTCCGGCGGTCTGCCAGGCCAATTGCTCGGCAAACCCGCTCTGGCTGGCGAAACCGATCAGCCATGCCGGCGCATCGTTACCCGGTTGTACAAGGCCTTGGCGAGCGTCCTTGATCTGGCGTTTTTTGCGTCGACGATCCAGGTACAGCAACCAGCCGGTGACGAAGAACAGCGGCATGCTCAGCGCGGTGAGGGTCAGGATGATCCGACCGACGATGCCGAAGTAACTGCCGACGTGCAGCGCATAAATGCTGGTCAGTAGTTGCGCCTTGAGGCTCTTGTCGCTGTAGCGGTCAACCCGTTTGACCACGCCGGTGGCCGGGTCGAGGGTGATCTGGTTCAAGGCGCGGTCGTGAGGCGAGGTTTTCAGCAGGAAGAAAACGGTCGCTGGTTGGCCGGCCACCGGCGGCATGCGCACGTTATAAGAACTGAGTTGCGGACCGGCCGCGCTGTAGATGCTGCTCCACATCGCCGCGTAATCGGCTGTCGGTGCCGGACCGCTTGGCGCTGGGCCACGTCCGGCGCGAACGCGCTCGTTCTGCGGTGAGTCGGAGAGCAACCGGGTCAGGCCTTTGTTGTACCACTCGTATGACCAGGACAACCCGGTCAGCGCCGCCAGGAGGTAAAACACCAGGCACCAGGTGCCGGCCACCGAATGCAGGTCCCAGTTGAAGCTGCGGCCCTTTTTCTTCCAGTCCAGGGTCAGCCAGGCGCGCCAGCTTTTCCACTGGCGAGGCCAGCGCAGGTACAGGCCGGACAGGCAGAAGAACACCAGAATCAACGTGCACGCACCGGTGATTTGCCGACCCGTGTCGCCCATGGCGAGGAAGCGGTGCAGTTGCAGCATCAGGCCGAAGAAGTCCTGGCCGGTGGCGTCGCCCAGGAACTCGGCGGTGTACGGATCGAAGTAGCGCATCTCGCCACGGCGTTCACCCGGTGGTGGGGTGAACCACACTTTGGCGGCATTGCCGCTGTCGGTTTCCACCGTGAGCATCGAGACTTTTTTGCCCGATGCGGCTTCGATGTGCTCCACCAGTTCGGCGGGCGGCAGCACACCGGCGACCTGTTTCTCGACCTGCAACACGGAAGGGTTGAGCACACTCAGGATTTCATCCTGAAACGACACCGTCGCCCCGGTGATGCCCATCAGGGCCAGGACCAGCCCGGCGCTGATGCCGAAAAACCAGTGCAACTGGAACAGGGTTTTCTTCAACACGTCGCTCGCCTTGTTCGTTCAAATTGATTCATCACGGTGTGCATTATGCCGTGGGGTTGTCGAGAAGCATTCTTTTTTACGCACAAAGGCCCCGTTCATGTGGGTGAACGGGGCCTTGTCTGATTTCAGCCTTCACCCTCTCCTGTGGGAGCGAGCTTGCTCCGGGCGGCGATCCGACGATAGCGGTGTGTCGGTCAACATAAATGTTGAATGTGGCGACGTCATCGCGAGCAAGCTCGCTCCCACAGGGATTGCAGTGTGAGTGGCAATCAGAAGTGGAAGTTGGTGCTCAGCAAAGCGGTACGACCGGCCGCCTGGTTGGCGAAGTGAGTCGAGAACGCCTTGTCGTAATAGGTTTCGTCGGTCAGGTTCTGCACGTTCAGTTGCAGGTCGACGTTTTTGCTCAGCTTGTAGGCTGCCATCGCGTCGTAACGAACGTAGGAATCAACCATGGTGGTGTTGGCTGCACTGCCGAACACGTCATCGACATAGAACGCACCGCCACCGATGGTCAGCCTTGGCGTGACCTGATAGGTCGTCCACAGGCTGGCGCTGTTTTTCGGCGTGTTAGGCAACTCGTTGCCATCGTTGGCTTTGTTTGCCGGCAGGTCACCGCCATCGACTTGCTCGCTGTCCATGTAGGCGTAGCCGGCGAAGACTTGCCATTTGTCGGTGAGCTTGCCGCTGGCCGACAGTTCGACACCCTGAACGCGGGTTTTACCGACGTTTTCGAAGGTGGTGGTGTTGGTCTGCACACGAGCGTTGTCTTTCTCGGTGCGGAAGATATCGGCGGTCAACGACAGGCGATCGTTCAGCAGATCCCACTTGGTACCGATTTCGTAGTTCTTGGTGGTTTCCGGCTCCATGTCGCTGCTCAGCAGGTTGCCGTTGCGATCGGTGGTGCCGCCCAGCGGGTTACCGTCCATGCCTTCACCCAGAGTGTTGCCCGGTGGGGTGGCGGATGTTGCGTAGGAGGCATAGATGCTGCCGTTTTCCGCTGGCTTGTAGACCACGCCGAACTGGCCAGTGACGAATTCGCTGGTGTCCTTGCCTTTGGCGGCGGTGCCTTTGGTCACGACGGTGGCGCCGGAACCGTCAAAGGTGCGGTACTGGGTATTGAAATGGTCATACCGCAGGCCCATGTTCACCAGCCACTGCTCGGACAACGTCAGGGTGTCGAACACGTACAGCGCGTAGGTGTCGGCCTTGGTGTTGGTGCCGGCGTAGTTGCGCGAGATGGCGCCGTTCCACGGATCATTCTGGTTCGGGTTGGACAGCGAGGTGCAGTTGAAGCCGCTTGGCGCGCCGATCAGTGCCGGCGAGCAGTTGGTGGTTACCGCTGCCGTTCCCGGGGTGGTGTCCGTGTTGACGTTGTACGAGGATTTTTCACTTTCCTCGTGGGTGTATTCGACACCGGTGGCGAAGCTGTTCTTGAACCCGGCGATATAGACATCACCAAACAGGTCGGTCTGGTTGGTGGTGGTCTCGGTGTTGCTCACGCGGGTGTTCGCGCGACGCCAGACGCTGCCGTTGTTGACGTTGCCTTTACTGTCGTCCGGCTGAGTCAGGATGTAATCCTGCATGCTGGTGCCGTGACGCAGGGTGTTCTTGATGGTCAGCGAGTCGCTCAGGTCGTGCTCGATGGCGAAGGTCGCCGTGTCGGCGCGGGTCTTGCGGAAGTCGCGGTCGTTCAGACCATACCAGTTGCTGCTGTTGCCACCGTCATTCGGCTTGTCCGGGTTGGCCTTGGTACGGGCAGCCGAGCCTGCCGTCGGGATGGAGTAAGGAATGCCCGAATCTGGCGTGTCGTTGCTTTCGAGGTGGTAGTAGTCGAGGTTGACGCGAGTGTCCGTGCCCAGGCCGAAGGCCAGGGACGGTGCCACACCCCAGCGGTCATAGTCGATGCTTTGACGGCCGGCGACGTTGCTCTCGTGGCTCAGCAGGTTCAGACGGCCAGCGGCGGTGTCGGTGAACTGGTAGTTGCCGTCGAAGGTGTAGCGCTGGGTCTGGTCGGAGCCCCAGGTGAAACCACCGTCGAGTGAATCGCCCAGGTGCGCTTTCTTGCTGACCAGGTTGATGCTGCCGCCGGCTGCGCCACGGCCGCCGATCGCGGAGTTCGGGCCTTTGCTGACTTCGATCGATTCAACGGCGAAGATCTCGCGGCTCTGGGAACCGGTATCGCGCACGCCGTCCAGGTAAGTGTCGCCCTGGGCGTCGAAGCCGCGGATGAACGGACGGTCGCCCTGCGGGTTGCCGCCTTCACCGGCACCGAAGGTGATGCCCGGCACAGTGCGCAGTGCGTCCTGCAAGTTGAGCGAGCCGGTGTCTTTCAGGACCTGTTGCGGAACAACGGTCACCGAGCGCGGCGTGTCGATCAGCGGCGCGGTGTACTTGGGGGAGGAGGCTTTCTCGACGTTGTAGGTCGTCTCGTCCTGGGCTTCACCGGTGATGGCGGTGGCGCCCAGCGAAATCACTTTGTCCGGTGCTTTTTCGTCGGTTTTTTCCGCCGCGAAAACCATGTGGCCCGCAGAGCCGGCAGTAATCGCCATGCCGATGGCGGATGCGAGCAGACGTGGTGAACTGACCGGTACTTGTGGCTGTTGACGTGACATTTGAATTCCCCTCCCCAAGGATTTGAGGCGGCGGAATATAGGGTAAACAGTTATTTGTAACAATTGCGAAATATTACTATTCGCACTTAATTTACATTCTTTACAATTTACCCTTACGGTTTTTGCTGACTCCCCCGTCAGATGTGTTTTACACAGGCAATAAGAATCAATACCATTGGCGTCCCTTTGGTTTCAGGCGCCTTTGTCATGCTGCTGCACATTCCCGCCCTGTTCGATAAAGACGAGGTGCAGCGCATTCGCGAGGCTCTGGAACAAGCCGATTGGGCGGATGGCAAGATCACCGCCGGCTACCAGTCGGCCAAGGCCAAGCACAATTTGCAGTTGCCGGAAGGCCATCCGCTGGCCAAGGAGATCGGCGCGGCGATGCTGGAACGGCTGTGGAAAAATCCGCTGTTCATGTCGGCTGCGCTACCGCACAAAGTCTTTCCTCCGTTGCTGAACTGTTACACCGCCGGTGACAGTTTCGACTTCCACATCGACAATGCGGTGCGTCAGCCCAAAGGCAGTATCGAACGGGTACGCACAGACTTGTCCGCCACGCTGTTCTTCAGCGAGCCCGAGGATTACGACGGCGGCGAGCTGGAAATCCAGGACACCTTCGGCACCCAACGGGTGAAGCTGCCTGCCGGTGACATGGTGCTGTACCCCGGCACCAGCCTGCACAAGGTCAATGCGGTGACGCGCGGAACGCGACTTGCCTCGTTTTTCTGGACGCAAAGCCTGGTGCGCGAAGACAGCCAGCGCGCCCTGTTGTTCGAGATGGACGGGGCGATTCAGCAACTGACCCGCGATGTGCCCGATCATCCATCGCTGATCCGCCTCACTGGCACGTATCACAACCTTCTGCGTCGCTGGGTCGAGGTATAAGTGGCGGATTTTCGTTTACGCCGCGAGGAAATGCTCGACGGTGAGCGCCTGCGCGCGATGCTCGACGAAAGCCCGGCCCGCGCGGCCCAGGCCATCCTGATTGCCGCACGAGAAGGAGAGGTCGAGGCTCAGGCCTTGCTCGGGCAGATTCTGCTCGATGGCCAAGGGATCGCCCAGGACCAACCGCTGGCGCTGAGCTGGTTCGGCATCGCCGCGCGCCAGGGGCATGTGATGGCGCGCAACATGCTCGGCCGTTGTCATGAGCATGGTTGGGGCTGTGCTGCCGATGCATCGCTAGCAGCCAGGCATTACCGACTTGCCGCCACTGCAGGGCTGGATTGGGCGATGTACAACTACGCCAATCTGCTGGCGACCGGTCGCGGGGTGGTTGAGGATCAGCTTCAAGCACTGAGTCTCTATCGCCGTGCGGCTGAGTTGGGCCATGCAAAATCGATGAATCTGTTGGGGCGGTATCTGGAAGAAGGGCGGGTCTGTCCGGCGGATCCGGCAGCGGCTCGTAACTGGTATCGACGTTCGGCCGAGGGCGGGGATTTTCGCGGGCAGTTCAGCTTTGCAGCCGTACTGACTGACGAAAGGGATATCGAAAATGCATTGGTCTGGCTGCGCAAGGCATTGGCCGATGGCAACCTGAATTTTTTGCGAGTGGCCTGTAAGGCATTGTCAGCCGCCAATGATCCACAGATTCAGGCGATGGCTGTGGATTACAAACAACGTACTGAACAGCTGCAAACTCTGTAGGAGCGAGCTTGCTCGCGATGGTCGTTAACGATAACGCGTGCTTTCTGGATGCCCGCGTCGCCCYCAGGTCCATCGCGAGCAAGCTCGCTCCTACAGTGGTGAGTGTTAAACGTAGAACGACTTCAGCGGCGGGAAGCCATTGAACTCGACGGCGCTGTAGCTGGTGGTGTACGCACCGGTCGACAGCCAGTACAGGCGATCACCGATGGCCAGGTTCAGTGGCAGGCCGTACTTGTAGTTCTCGTACATGATGTCGGCGCTGTCGCAGGTAGGGCCGGCGATGACCACTTCTTCCATCTCGCCCTTTTTCTCGGTCCAGATCGGGAACTTGATGGCTTCGTCCATGGTTTCGATCAGGCCGGAGAACTTGCCCACATCCGTGTACACCCAACGCTCGACGGCGGTGCGGGATTTACGCGCGACCAGCACCACTTCGCTGACCAGGATACCGGCGTTGGCGATCAACGAACGGCCCGGCTCCAGGATGATTTCCGGCAGGTCGTCACCGAAGTCTTCCTTCAGGAAGCGGATGATTTCTTCAGCGTAGGTTTCCAGGCTGTTGGTGCGGGTGATGTAGTTGGCCGGGAAGCCACCACCCATGTTGATCAGCTTCAGGTGGATGCCATCTTCTTCCTTCAGGCGTTCGAAGATCACTTTGACCTTGGCGATCGCCGCGTCCCAGACGCTGATGTCACGCTGTTGCGAGCCAACGTGGAACGAGATGCCGTAAGGCACCAGGCCCAAGTCGCGGGCGAGGATCAGCAGGTCCATGGCCATATCGGTCTGGCAGCCGAATTTGCGCGACAGTGGCCAGTCGGCGGTGGTCGAGCCTTCGGTCAGGATGCGTACATAAACTTTTGCACCCGGTGCGGCCTTGGCGATGTTGCGCAGGTCGGCTTCGGAGTCGGTGGCGAACAGACGCACGCCCTTCTCGTAGAAGTAGCGGATGTCCTTGGATTTCTTGATGGTGTTGCCGTAGCTGATGTGGTCGGCGCTGACGCCGCGATCGAGCACCTTGTCCAGTTCGTAGATCGAGGCGATGTCGAAGCTCGAGCCTTTCTCTTTGAGCAGGTCGATGATTTCCACGGCCGGGTTGGCCTTGACCGCGTAGTAGACCTTGGCGAATTCGAAACCGGCGCGCAGGTCGTCATAGGCCTGGCTGATCATCGCGGTGTCGATCACCACGAACGGGGTTTCCTGTTTGTCGGCGAACGCCTTCATTTTCTGAAAGGTTTCACGCGCGAAATAGTCTTCGACCTGGATCGACATACTTGGGAGCTCCTAGTGGCAAACGTAGTTAATCAATGGGTGCAAATGAACGTCCTCCGTATCCCCACTTTGGTTCGCCTACTTCCCAAGGCATGTCGCCGAAAGCAAAAAGGCCATGGGAAGTGCAGCTTTCCCTTGGCCTTGCTGTCTCGTCGTCAGTACTTGAGCCGGATGGATCGTTTCCAGCATGGACGTTCGGCGCGAACTTTAGGGCGTGAGGGGCTTGAGATCAACAAAAAATGTCGCGTTTTTGCACTCTTCTGACGCGCGTTACGGGCATCACTCTTTGTAACCGACACAGATGACAGTCGGATGTTCCCGAAGATTTATGAAGTGTTAAAAATACCTGCACGTTCGACGCTTTTGTGCGCCAAGTCACTAGGAAGTGCGATGGCGACAATATAGGCGACGTTGGCGGCGAAAAGGTAGGTTGAGAGGAGATTTGACCATTTCAGAGCGTGTTTCCGGGTGGCTTTTACAGACGTTACTGTTGATATTTTTTTCCGGCTTACCGATTACTCAAAAAATGCACAAACCTTGTAGGAACGAGCCTGCTCGCGATGGCATTTTCACTGCCAACATCGTCGTTGACTGACATCGCGCCATCGCGAGCAGGCTCACTCCTACAAGTTTTGCGTTTTTTACCGGGCGATATGAGTGATCAGGCGATCACCGCCTCAGCTGGCGAGACGATATTGGTCTTCATCCCGCGCGAACGACCCGAGCTCAGATACGCAGCAATCGACTCCTGCGTCACCTCACCCAAAAACACCCGCTCGGCATCCATCACTGGCAGCCACGCCCGATTGAACTCGTACATGCGCGACAGCAGGATGCGCAAATGTTCGTCGTACGCCGCCGTGGCATTGAAGTCGCGTTGGTACTGCGCGCAGGTGCCGGTCTGACGGTGCAGGTCGCGACGTCGTACGTAACCCAGGGCTTTGTTCCCGGCACAAGTGACCACCACATAGCGTCGGTCATGCTCGTCCATCAACTCCAGCGCTTCGACCACCGGTGTATGCGGGCTGACGGATGGCGCGTTGTCCGCCGCATCTTCGGCTTTCACCAGCAGCAGGCGCTTGAGCGTGCTGTCCTGGCCGACAAAGTTGCTGACAAAGTCATCCGCCGGGTGCGCGAGCAGAGTGTCCGGGTGATCGATCTGCAGCAGCTTGCCGGCGCGGAAGATCGCGATCTTGTCGCCGAGCTTGATCGCCTCGTCGATGTCGTGGCTGACCATGATCACCGTCTTGTTCAGCGCCCGCTGCATTTCGAAGAACTCGTTCTGGATCATCTCGCGGTTGATCGGGTCGACCGCGCCGAAGGGTTCGTCCATCAGCAACAGTGGCGCATCGGCGGCCAGTGCGCGAATCACGCCGATCCGCTGTTGTTGGCCTCCGGACAACTCCCGCGGATAGCGATGCAGGTATTGCTTGGGTTCGAGCTTGATCATGCTCATCAACTCGCGGGCGCGGTCGTGGCACTTTTGCTTGTCCCAGCCGAGCAGTTTCGGCACCACGACGATGTTCTCCTCGATGGTCATGTTCGGGAACAGACCGATCTGCTGGATGACGTAGCCAATGTTGCGGCGCAGGGTCACTTCGTCGAGGCCCGTGGTGTCTTCGCCATTGATCAGGATCTTGCCCGAGGTCGGTTTGATCAGGCGGTTGATCATTTTCAGCGTGGTGCTTTTGCCGCAACCCGATGGCCCGAGGAACACACAGATTTCGCCTTCATTGACGGTCAGGCTCACCGAGTCCACGGCTTTCACATCTTTGCCGTTGCTTTGGAAGGTCTTGCTGAGGTTTTGAAGTTCGATCATTTGAGCAGTCCAAGTAGGGGGTGTTCGCCGCAAATGGCGGAGCGCGTTGGAGCTGTGATCTCGCCGGGCAAGGCGTGGGACGCAGGAAATGTCGTTTCCTTTTCAAGTCCCACAACGCAGCCCGGCGAGATCACAGCTCCAACCCGGAGGGCCGTGCCCCACAAAGCGCAATCCGTCGTTGCTCGTCGTTCATTTGAAGAAACCAAATCTCTCTCCTCGCGCCTAGTCTTGCGCTTTGTGGGGCGACGGCGCGCCCGTCATTTGCGGCGAACACCCCCTACTCGTCAGCGAACGTTGCAGCACTTGCAGGATCAGGTCGGCGATGATCGCCAACACACTGACCAGTACGGCGCCGACAATCAGCATCGACATGTCGCTGCGGCTGATGGAAGCGAGGATGAGTACGCCGAGGCCGCCGGCGCCGATGGTGGCGGCGATGGTCATGACGCCGATGTTCATCACCACGGCGGTGCGCACACCGGCGAGGATCACCGGCACGGCGATGGGCAATTCGACCATGCGCAGGCGCTGGCCGAAGGTCATGCCGATGCCGCGGGCGGCTTCGCGGATACCCGGCTCGACATTGGTCAGGGCCAGGTAGGTGTTGCGCATGATCGGCAGCAGCGAGTACAGGAACACCGCGGTAATCGCCGGCATCGGCCCCAGGCCCTGGCCGAACTTGGAGTAGAACGGCAGCAGCAGGCCGAACAGGGCAATCGACGGTACGGTCAGCAGCACCGTGGCGCTGGCTTGCAATGGCCCGGCGAGGGTCGGGAAGCGTGTCATCAAAATGCCCAATGGCACGCCGACCAGAATCGCCAGGGTCACGGCAATGCCGACCAGGGTGATGTGTTGCCACGTCAGGTGTAAGACCAATGGCCAGTCGAGATGGGAAAAGGCGTTCAGGAATTCCATGACTTCTCCTCCTTAATTGATCGGGTGCTGGCGCAGGAAATCGGCGGCAACGGCTGAAGGACTTTGGTGCTCGACGTCGACCCGGGCGTTGAGCTCGCGCATGGTGTTGTCGTCGAACAGTTCCGCCAGCGGCTTGAGCTGTGCGGCCAATTGCGGATGCGCATCGAGGTAGGCCTGACGCACCACCGGCGCGGCGGTGTAGTCGGGGAAGTAGTGCTTGTCGTCCTCCAGCAGCTTCAGCTTGAAGGCGTTGAGGCGACCGTCAGTGGTGTAGACCAGACCGGCAAACACTTGCCCGTTACGCAGTGCGGTGTAGACCAGGCCGGCATCCATCTGCCGGATGTTCTTGCGGGTCAGGTTCATGTCGTAGAGCTTGACCATGCCATCCAGACCGTCCGAACGGTTGGCGAACTCGGTATCCAGCGCCACCAGGTTGTTGGTATCGGCTTCCTTGCGCAGCACCGTGTTCAGCTCACTGATGGTGTTGATGTGCGGGTATTGGTCGGCGACGTTCTTCGGCAGGGCGAGGGCGTAGGTGTTACTGAATTTCGACGGGGTGAGCCAGACCAGGCCTTTTTTTCCGTCGAGTTCTTTTACTCGTGCGTAGGACTGTTCGCTGTCGAGTTTTTCAGTGACATGGTTGTAGGCCACCAGCGAAACGCCAGTGTATTCCCAGAGCATGTCCAACTGGCCACTTTCGTGGGCGCTGCGGGCCAGATTGCTGCCCAGGCCGCCGGTCACTTGCACCTCGTAACCCTTGGTGCGCAGGTACTGCGAAGTGATTTCCGCCAGCAGGGTCTGTTCGGTGAACACCCGGGCGCCGATGCGGATCAAGGGTTTGTCAGCGGCTTGGGAAAATCCTGCGAACAGCAGGACGCAGCCTAGTAAAAAGCTTGAAGTTTTCATGACGATTCCTTTGCCGAGGCTTAAGACGGGCGCAAGCCGCGTTCGAGCCAGAGGCGGCTGGCGAGTGTCACCAGGCCGTCGAGCAACAAGGCCAGCAGGGCGGTGCAGGCCGCGCCGAGCAGCAATTGCGGC
Organism: Pseudomonas sp. P5_B3; assembly: GCF_056400405.1. Taxonomy (NCBI): domain Bacteria; kingdom Pseudomonadati; phylum Pseudomonadota; class Gammaproteobacteria; order Pseudomonadales; family Pseudomonadaceae; genus Pseudomonas; species Pseudomonas sp. P5_B3. Next base: position 95,033 of record NZ_JBFULI010000003.1, read on the forward strand.
TGATTGTTCAGGGCGATGCCGGGGAAGATCAGGCTGCCGAGACTGTTGGCGCCGATCAGGAACGCCAGCGGCGCCGTCCCGACATTGATCGCCAATGCCACGCGCACGCCACCGATGATGATCGGCACGGCGTTGGGCAATTCGACTTTCCACAGCACCTGGAGCGGGGTCATGCCGATGCCGACGGCGGCTTCCTTGAGCGAGCCCTGAACGTTTTTCAGGCCTTCGTAGGTGTTGCGCACGATGGGCAGCAAAGAGGCGAGGAACAGAGCGAAGATGGCCGGGCCGCTACCGATGCCGAGAATGCCCAAGGCGATGGCCAGGACGGCCAGGGGTGGAACGGTGTTGCCGATGTTGAAGAACTGCATGAAGCGTTCGGCACGGCCGACCATGGACGGGCGGCTGAGGAAGATACCGGCAGGAATGCCCACGACAAGGGCGGCCAGCATGGACGCGAGGACGAGAACCAGATGAGCTTGCAGGTAAAACAACAAATCGTCGCGGTAAAGTTCGATCGTATTGATGCCGATCCAGTGGATCAGCAGGGCCAGAAGGGCGATTACCAGCGCGCCTCCTATCAGCCCTTTGCCATAGTGGATAGCCACAGGCGGACTCCTTTTTTCAGTCGGCGAACACTTTTTCGTGTGGCAACGCCATTCCTGGCTGCCGAAAAAATGCTCGCGATAAGCAGCTCATGCCGAGCGCATTCCAATGTAGGAGCGAGCTTGCTCGCGATGGGCGTCAACGATAACGCTGGGTACCTGAATGTACGCGTTGTCTGGACGTTTTTCGCGAGCGAGCTCGCTCCTACCGTGTAATGCGTACGGCTTATCGAGCCATGAGCACAGCCTCGTCAGGCCGAATTGCAGGTGTTTCAGGCCCCCGACGAGTGGTCGTAACGGGGGAGTGGACGTCTCCGTGCTTTAAAAGGTTCCCATCTGAAGCAGCATTTGGCCACCCCTGATGTGCTCAACGGTTCGGTTCTTCGATCAACTTGGGCTATAATCTGCGCCCTTTTTTGAATCACCTGCCAGGCGATTTCCCATGACCAAACAGGCCGCCGAAGTCGCGAAACGCCGCACTTTCGCCATTATTTCCCACCCCGATGCCGGTAAGACCACCATCACCGAGAAGCTCTTGCTGATGGGCAAGGCGATTGCGGTAGCCGGTACGGTGAAATCGCGTAAATCCGATCGCCATGCCACCTCCGACTGGATGGAAATGGAAAAGCAGCGTGGTATCTCCATTACCACGTCGGTCATGCAGTTCCCGTATCGCGAGCACATGATCAACCTGCTCGACACCCCGGGCCACGAAGACTTCTCCGAAGATACCTACCGCACCCTGACGGCGGTGGACTCGGCGTTGATGGTGCTCGACGGCGGTAAGGGTGTAGAGCCACGGACCATCGCCCTGATGGACGTCTGCCGTCTGCGTGACACGCCGATCGTCAGCTTCATCAACAAACTCGACCGTGACATCCGCGACCCGATCGAACTGCTCGACGAAATCGAAGCCGTCCTCAAGATCAAGGCGGCGCCGATCACCTGGCCGATTGGTTGCTACCGTGACTTCAAAGGCGTGTATCACCTCGCCGATGACTACATCATCGTGTACACCGCCGGTCACGGCCACGAGCGCACCGAAACCAAGATCATCGAGAAGCTCGATTCCGATGAAGCCCGTGCGCACCTGGGTGACGAATACGAGCGTTTCATCGAGCAGTTGGAACTGGTGCAGGGCGCCTGCCACGAGTTCAACCAGCAGGAGTTCCTCGACGGTCAACTGACCCCGGTGTTCTTCGGTACGGCGCTGGGCAACTTCGGTGTCGACCACGTACTCGACGCCGTCGTTGATTGGGCACCCCGTCCGCTGGCACGCGTGGCCAACGAGCGCACCGTGGAGCCGGTGGAAGAGAAGTTCTCGGGCTTCATCTTCAAGATCCAGGCGAACATGGACCCGAAACACCGCGACCGTATCGCCTTCATGCGTATCTGCTCCGGCAAGTACGAAAAAGGCATGAAGATGCGCCACGTGCGCACCGGCAAGGACGTGCGGATCGGCGACGCGCTGACCTTCTTCTCCTCCGAGCGTGAGCAGCTGGAAGAAGCGTTTGCCGGCGACATCATCGGCCTGCACAACCACGGCACCATCCAGATCGGCGACACCTTCAGCGAAGGCGAAGCCCTGGGTTTCACCGGCATCCCGCACTTCGCCCCGGAACTGTTCCGCCGTGTGCGTTTGAAAGATCCGCTGAAATCCAAGCAATTGCGCCAGGGCCTGCAACAGCTGGCCGAAGAAGGCGCGACCCAGGTGTTCTTCCCGGAGCGCAGCAACGACATCATCCTCGGCGCCGTCGGTGTGCTGCAGTTCGATGTGGTCGCCAGCCGTTTGAAAGAGGAATACAAGGTCGAATGCTCCTACGAGCCAATCACCGTTTATTCCGCGCGCTGGATCGAATGCAGCGACAAGAAGAAGCTTGAGGAATTCTCCAACAAGGCTGTGGAAAACCTGGCACTGGACGGCGGCGGTCACCTGACCTACCTCGCGCCTACGCGGGTCAACCTGGCACTGATGGAAGAGCGCTGGCCGGATGTTAAATTCCGTGCGACGCGTGAGCATCACTAAGCACTGAGCTGCAAAATTCAAAAGCCCCGTTGCGAAAGCCTCGGGGTTTTTTATTGTCCGCATTTCCATGATTGACGATGGATCCCTGTGGGAGCGAGCTTGCTCGCGATAGCGGTGTGTCAGTCGACATTAATGCTGGCGGCAGGTCCGTCATCGCGAGCAAGCTCGCTCCCACAGGATTCTTCGGTGTTAGTTGAATTTGGAATCGCCCCTATTCCAAACCAGTCTCCAATCCAAGGGCATTTCCGCGGGTTCGACAACGTCCAATCTGGAGAACCCGGCTGATCGGAACTAGATTTCACTCAGCACCAGACAGGCACTCTACGAAAGGAAGGAATCGGCTATGAACAGGTTGTTTCGCGTTTTACTGCTGTTGAAGGTGATGGTGATGCTCTCGCTCGGAACTTCGATGGCGTGGGCCGAGTGTATCGATCATGGGGAGCAGGCTTCGAGCGGGCAGGCGGGTTATGCGGGGTTGATGCTTGCCAAGTCCGAATCGGAACCGGGAGATCAAGGGCAGGGTGGCGCTGACAACGACGATGACTCGACTACCGACGAGCCGGACTCCGATGAAGAAGAAGGTGACAGCCAGACCTAGTCGCTCAATGGCAAGTAAAAGAAAACCCCTTCTGCCTGACTGATGCGCAATCGAGGCGGAAGGGGTTTGGTCAACGCATCAAGAGTTTGAGCAGCTCAATCCCTGTAGGCGCTAGCCTACTAGCGATTGCGGTTTGTCAGTAAACAGAAATGTTGACTGGTATGTCGCAATCGCCAGCAGGCTGGCTCCTACAGTTTTTTATGCCGCGCCGTCGAGGAATTGCTCGGCGTAGTGGCAAGCCACCTGGCGAGTGTCGAGCAGGCGCAGGGCCGGCTCTTCAGTGCTGCAACGCTCGGTGGCGTACGGGCAGCGCTTGTGGAAAGCGCAGCCGGACGGCGGGTTCAGCGGGTTGGGCAATTCGCCGACGATCTTGATTTTCGGCTTGTTCGGATCCGGGTGGATGGCTGGCGTCGCCGACAACAGCGCCTGGGTGTAGGGGTGCAGAGGACGGGAGTAAATATCCTCTTTCGGGCCCATTTCCACCGGGCGACCGAGGTACATCACCATCACGTGGTCGGCAACGTGGCGTACCACCGCCAGGTTGTGCGAGATGAACACATAGGCGGTGTTGAACTCCTGCTGCAAATCCATGAACAGGTTGAGCACCTGCGCCTGAATCGACACGTCCAGCGCCGAAGTCGGTTCGTCCGCTACCAGCACTTTCGGTTGCAGCATCATCGCCCGGGCCAGGGCGATCCGCTGGCGTTGACCGCCGGAGAACATGTGCGGATAACGCTGGTAGTGCTCGGGACGCAAGCCCACCTGCTTCATCATCGCCTGGACTTTCTCGCGACGTTCCGCGGCGCTCAGGTTGGTGTTGATCAGCAGCGGCTCACCCAGTTGATCGCCGACTTTCTGCCGAGGGTTCAACGAGGCGTACGGGCTCTGGAACACCATCTGCACGTCTTTGCGCAGTTGTTTGCGCTGGGCCTTGTCGGCACCGGCGACTTCCTGGCCGGCGATTTTCAAGGACCCGGAGGACGGCTCTTCGATCAGGGTCAGGGCACGGGCCAGGGTGGACTTGCCGCAACCCGACTCGCCGACGACGGCGAGGGTCTTGCCGGCTTCCAGTTCGAACGACACGCCGTTGAGGGCGCGCACAGTGGCGTGACCCTTGAACAGGCCTCGGGACACCTCGTAGTGACGGGTCAGGTCGCGGGCGGTAAGAACGACGGCCATTACGCCACCTCCTGGTTCAGCGGGTAGAAGCAGCGAGCGAGGCTGTTGCTTTTCTGGTCTAGTGCCGGACGTTGTTGACGGCAGTTGTCTTTCACGTAAGGGCAGCGCGGCGACAGCAGGCAACCCTGCGGGCGGTCGTAGCGACCGGGCACGATGCCTGGCAACGTCGACAAACGCGCGGCGCCCAGGCTGTGTTCCGGAATCGCCTTGAGCAGCGCTTCGCTGTACGGGTGTGCCGGAATGTCGAACAGTTGCGGCACCTGACCGACTTCGACCGCTTGCCCTGCGTACATCACGCACACGCGCTGGGCGGTTTCGGCAACGACCGCGAGGTCGTGGGTGATCAGCACCAGGCCCATGTTCTGCTCTTTCTGCAACGCCAGCAGCAGGTCCATGATCTGCGCCTGAATGGTCACGTCCAGCGCCGTGGTCGGTTCGTCGGCGATCAGCAGTTTCGGTTCGCCGGCAATCGCCATGGCAATCGCGACGCGTTGGCTCATACCACCGGACAGTTGATGCGGGTAGGCGTCCATTCGGCTGGCGGCACCCGGGATTTCAACTTTTTCCAGCAGTTCGATAGCGCGCTTGCGCGCGGCCTTGCCGGACATTTTCAGGTGCAGGCGCAGCACTTCTTCGATCTGGAAACCCACGGTGTAGCTCGGGTTCAGCGCGGTCATCGGATCCTGGAAGACCATGGACAGGTCTTTACCGACGATCTGTCGACGCTGGCGATTGTTGAGCTTGAGCATGTTCTTGCCGTCGAAATTCAGGGCGTCGGCGGTGACGATCCCCGGATGCTCGATCAGGCCCATCAGCGCCATCATGGTCACGGACTTGCCGGAACCCGATTCGCCAACGATGGCCAGCACTTCGCCCTTGTCCACTTGCAGGTCGAGGCCATCGACCACTGGCGTGGCGTTTTTGTCGCCGAAGCGAACGTTGAGATTCTTGATTTCTAACAGTGACATGGGAATCTCCTCAGGCGGCGTTCTTGAGTTTCGGGTCCAGCGCATCGCGCAGGCCGTCGCCCATCAGGTTGATTGCCAGCACGCTGAGCAAAATGGTCAAACCAGGCAGGCTCACCACCCACCAGGCGCGTTCGATGTAGTCGCGAGCCGAAGCCAGCATGGTGCCCCACTCAGGGGTTGGCGGTTGTACGCCAAGGCCGAGGAAGCCCAGTGCGGCGGCATCGAGGATCGCCGAGGAGAAGCTCAGGGTGGCCTGAACGATCAGCGGCGCCATGCAGTTAGGCAGCACGGTGACGAACATCAGGCGTGGCAGGCCGGCACCGGCCAGGCGCGCGGCGGTCACGTAGTCGCGGTTCAGTTCGCCCATCACCGCAGCGCGGGTCAGACGAACGTAGGACGGCAGGGACACCACGGCGATGGCGATCACGGTATTGATCAGGCCAGGGCCGAGGATGGCGACGATCGCCACGGCCAGCAGCAGGGACGGCAGGGCCAGCATGATGTCCATCAGGCGCATGATGGTCGGGCCGACCACGCGCGGGAAGAACCCGGCGAACAGGCCCAGCAGGATGCCCGGAATCAACGACATCACCACCGATGACAAGCCGATCATCAGTGACAGGCGCGAGCCAGTGATCAGGCGCGACAGCAGGTCGCGGCCCAGTTCGTCGGTACCGAGCAGGAATTGCAGTTGCCCACCTTCCAGCCAGGCCGGCGGGGTCAGCAGGAAATCGCGGTACTGCTCGCTCGGGTCGTGGGGGGCAACCCACGGGGCGAAGATCGCGCAGAAAATCACCAGCAACATGAACATCAGGCCGGCGACGGCACCTTTGTTCTTGGAGAACGCTTGCCAGAATTCTTTGTACGGAGACGGGTACAGCAGGCTTTGATCGACTGCTACCGATGGAATTGGAGTGGTCATGGTCATGATCTCAGCGCTGGTGACGGATGCGTGGGTTGGCAAAGCCGTAGAGGATGTCCACTACGAAGTTGACCACAATCACCAGGCAGGCGATTAACAGGATGCCGTTTTGCACGACGGGGTAATCCCGCGCGCCAATGGCTTCGATCAGCCATTTGCCGATGCCCGGCCACGAGAAGATGGTCTCGGTCAGAACCGCGCCGGCCAGCAGGGTGCCGACTTGCAGGCCGACCACCGTCAGCACCGGAATCAGCGCGTTGCGCAGACCGTGCACGAATACCACGCGCGACGGAGACAGACCCTTGGCCTTGGCAGTGCGAATGTAGTCTTCACGCAGCACTTCGAGCATCGACGAACGGGTCATCCGCGCGATCACCGCCAGCGGGATGGTACCCAGCACGATGGCCGGCAGGATCAGGTGGTGCAGGGCATCGAGGAACGCGCTGACGTCATCGGCCAGCAGTGTATCGATCAGCATGAAGCCGGTGCGTGGCTCGATGTCGTAGAGCAGGTCGATCCGCCCGGACACTGGGGTCCAGCCCAGCGACACCGAGAAGAACATGATCAGGATCAGGCCCCACCAGAAGATCGGCATCGAATATCCCGCCAGGGAGATGCCCATCACCCCATGGTCGAACAGGGATCCTCGCTTGAGTGCCGCGATCACCCCGGCCAAGAGGCCCAGGACACCGGCGAACAACAGCGCGGCCGAGGACAGTTCCAGGGTCGCGGGGAACAGAGAGGTGAATTCGGTCCAGACGCTTTCACGGGTACGCAGGGATTCACCGAGATCGCCGTGGGCCAGTTTGCCGATGTAATCCAGGTATTGGGCATACAGGGGTTTGTTCAGACCTAGGCGTTCCATTGCCTGAGCGTGCATTTCGGGATCGACCCTGCGTTCTCCCATCATGACTTCCACGGGGTCGCCCGGGATCATGCGAATCAACGCGAAAGTCAGCAAGGTGATACCGAAGAACGTGGGGATCAGTAACCCCAGTCGGCGGGCAATAAAACTAAACATCGTGTGTTGTACCTCATCAGCCGGTTAGGCGTGCCCGGCATGCCTGGGTCAGGCATGCCGGGAGTTTTCTTATTACTTCACCTGGGTGGTGGCGAAGTTATTCGTGGTGAGGGGGCTAATGTGATAGCCCTCTACGTTGTTGCGCATTGCGGTAAACATTCGAGTGTGCGCCAGGCTGATCCACGGCTGGTCCTGGTTAAAAATAACCTGGGCCTGCTCGTACAGGGCTGCACGCTCGGCCGGGTCGGTTTTTTCCCGGGCCTGATCGATCAGGGCCTGGAACTTGTCATTGCACCAGCGTGCGTAGTTTTCGCCGTTCTTGGCCGCCTCACAACTGAGCATAGGCGTCAGGAAGTTATCCGGGTCGCCGTTATCGCCCGCCCATCCGGCGGAAACCATGTCGTGCTCGCCGTTTTTGGCGCGCTTGAGCATTTCGCCCCATTCCATCACGCGAATGTCGATCTTGATCCCGACCTTGGCCAGGTCGGCCTGCATCATTTGTGCACCGAGCATCGGGTTCGGGTTGGTTGCACCGCCTCCGTTGCGGGTGAACAGGGTGAAGGTGGTGCCTTGCGGTACGCCGGCTTCCTTGAGCAGGGCACGGGCCTTCTCCAGGTCACGGGCCGGGTTCTTCAGTGTGTGGTTGTAGCCCAGCAGGGTGTCCGGGAACGGGTTGACTGCGGCTGTTGCGTTGCCCTTGCCGAACAGCGTGTTGACAGCAGCTTCCTTGTCGAAGGCGATATCGATGGCTTTACGCACCCGTACATCGCTCAGGTACTTGTGCGTGGTGTTGATGGCGATGTACGCGACAGTCATCGCATTCAGCTCATCGACCTTCAGCTTGTCGTCTTTCTTGATGCTCGGAATGTCATCCGGTTTTGGATACAGCGCGACCTGGCACTCGTTGGCCTTGAGCTTCTGCAGGCGCACGTTGTTGTCGGTGGCGATGGCCAGGATCAACGCATCGGCCGGTGGCTTGCCACGGAAGTACTCCGGGTTGGCCTTGAAGCGAACCTGGGCGTCCTTGTTGTAACGCTGGAAGACGAACGGGCCGGTGCCGACTGGTTTGTTGTTCAGGTCGCCGGTCTTGTTGGCCTTGAGCAACTGGTCGGCGTACTCGGCGGAGTAGATCGAAGAGAAGGCCATGGCAATGTCGGCCAGGAACGGTGCTTCAGGACGGGTCAGGGTGAACTTGACCGTGTTGTCGTCGACTTTCTCGACGCTCTTGAGCAGCTCCTTGAAGCCCATGCTTTCAAAGTACGGGAAGCCCACGCTCGACAGTTTGTGCCACGGATGATTCGGGTCCAGCTGGCGCTGGAAGCTCCAGACCACATCGTCGGCATTCATGTCGCGGGTCGGCTTGAAGTATTCGGTGGTGTGGAACTTGACGCCTTTGCGCAGGTGGAACGTGTAGCTCAGGCCGTCTTCGCTGATATCCCAGGAATCGGCCAGCGCCGGAATCACTTCGGTGGTACCGGGTTTGAAGTCTGCCAGGCGATTGAAGATGGTTTCGGCCACCGCATCGGCTGTGACTGCAGTCGTGTACTGGACCATGTCGAAGCCTTCGGGGCTGTTTTCGGTACAAACCACCAGCGGTTTGGCCGAGACACCGACAGCGACACTGAGCAACGCAGCCGCGATGGCCGCACGTAGGGGAAGCATTTTCATCAAGAACCCTCTGCAATCAGTTAAAGGACAAAAGCCGAACGGCCAATTCGTCAATGAATCAGCCGTTCGGCAGCGGCATTACAGGATGTTGAACGGAACCGTGGTCACGAGACGGAACTCGTTGATGCTGCCGTCAGCCTGGTTTTCGCTGGCACGGTGAGCGGTGTAGGTGCCGCGGATCGTGGTGGCCTTGAGCGGGCCGCTCTGCACGGCGTAGGTTGCGCCGATGCCGTATTCATAGTGGTGTTCGCCATCCTGGGACTGGATGCCGTCGTAACCCTTGCCGGCCACGCCGCCGTTGCCGGTGTAGTGAGTACCGTCGATACCCCAGCCGCGAGCCTGGTAGATGTTGAACTTCAGGCCCGGCACGCCGTATTCGGCCATGTTCAGACCGTAGGCAACCTGGAACGATTTTTCGTTCGGGCCGTTGAAGTCCGACAGCAGGGAGTTGGCCAGGTAGATGCCGTTGGTTTCGTGCAGGTAGTCGAAGTACTCGTTACCGTTCACTTCCTGGTACGAGAAGGTCAGGGTGTGGGCCTGGTGGGTCAGACCGAACGACAGCGAGTAGGTGTCGTTGTCGATATCGCCGATCAGGGCTTTACCGGTTTCCTTGGTTTTGTAGTAGTTCAGGCCGGTGGTCAGGCTCAGTACCTGGCTGTCGCCCAGTACGTGAGAGGCGCCGAAGTAGTACTGGTTCCAGATGTCTTCAGCCTGGGTCGCCCAGAGGCTGGTGGTCAGGCTGGCGAGCGGGTTGTAAGTGATACCGCCGGTGTAGATGTGGTCGGATTCGACGATGCCGTTGGCGTATTCGGTGCGGAATTTGCGCAGGCTTTCTTCGGTACGCGGAGAGTTGCGGTCGAAGGTGGCCAGGTCGAAGGCCAGGTTGTTCAGTTCTTCGCTGTGGATGGCCACGCCCTGGAAGCTCGAAGGCAGTGCACGGTTACCGATCACGTCGACCATCGGGCTGCTGAAGTTCATGCGGCCGGCGGTCAGGGTGCTGTTGGAGACACGGGCCTTGACGTTGGCCAGGCCCAGTTTGCTCCACTGGCCTTGAGCGTCGCCGCCTTCCTTGGTCAGGGTACGGTTGTTGCCCGCGCCTGGACGAGAGCCCGGTGCGCCACCGTTGTTGGACGCCAGGTCTTTGCGGTCCCGGTCCAGGGCAACGGCGTTGTAGGCGGCGACTTCAGTGCTGAAACCGACAGTGCCTTCGGTGAAGCCCGAGTTGTACTTGAGGATGGTGCCCTGGACCCAGTTGATCCGGCGATCGGTCGGGGTCGAAACGCCGTCCTTCTTGTAGGCGAACTTGGCGCCGCGTTGCAGTTGTTCGTTGGCGTACCAGTTACGCGTGGTGCCGGTGATCGACTGGCCTTCGACAAAGCCGGTGGCTTCACTTTGGGCGCTTTTCTCGTTCACGGTAACCGGGGTGAAGGCCTGGCTTTGGGTTTCTGCGTAAGCCGTGGCGGTTACGCTGCTTATGGCCAAGGCCAATAACGCGGTGCTGCTCAGTTTCATGGGTAAAGCTCCTTACTTTCTATTTTTATGCCGGTCTTTTTTTGTGATCCGGCTATTGGTTTAGAACTCATTCACGGCATCGCAAACGTTTGCTGTCGGCCAAATTGGCAAAAGACGGCAAAGCGTCTGCGTGAGGGCGGAAAATCTGCCCCCCGGCATTTCTGGCTAATCGGTTATTTTTCTATGCTGACACCCGAGAAAACGTTGCGACCGAACGGGCTCACTTTGAACCCTTCGATTTTGGCGCTCAGCGGCTGGTTGACCGTTGAGTGGGCGACTGGCGTGATCGGCACTTGCTGCTTGAGCAACTGCTGCGCCTGTTTGTAGAGCAGGGTGCGCTGGTCGCGATCGGTGACGACCTTGGCCTGCTTGATCAGCTTGTCGTAGGCCGGATCACACCACATCGAGTAGTTGTTACCGCCAATGGCGTCGCAACTGTAGAGCGTGCCCAGCCAGTTGTCCGGATCACCATTGTCACCGGTCCAGCCGATCAGGCTGATGTCGTGTTCGCCGTTCTTGGTGCGCTTGATGTACTCGCCCCACTCATAGCTGACGATCTTGACCTTGAGGCCGATCTTCGCCCAGTCAGCCTGGAGCATTTCGGCCATCAACTTGGCGTTGGGGTTGTACGGACGCTGGACCGGCATGGCCCAGAGGGTGATTTCAGTGCCCTCCTTGACGCCGGCAGCCTTGAGCAGCTCCTTGGCTTTTTCCGGGTTGTAGGCGGCGTCCTTGATCGTGTCGTCGTAGGACCATTGGGTCGGCGGCATGGCGTTGACCGCCAGTTGTCCCGCACCCTGATAAACGGCATTGAGAATGCCTTGCTTGTTCACCGCCATGTCCAGCGCCTGGCGTACTTCGAGCTGGTCGAACGGTTTGTGGCGCACGTTGTAGGCGATGTAGCCGAGGTTGAAGCCAGGCTTCTCGATCAGTTGCAGGGCCGGGTCGTTCTTCAGCGCGGTCACATCGGCAGGGCGCGGGTGCAGGGTGATCTGGCACTCGCCGGCCTTGAGTTTCTGCACGCGCACCGAGGCGTCGGTGTTGATGGCGAAAATCAGGTTGTCGAGCTTGACCCGGCTCGGGTCCCAGTAGTGCTGGTTGCCGGTGTAACGGATGTTCGAGTCTTTCTGGTAGCTCTTGAACACGAACGGTCCGGTGCCGATCGGCTTCTGGTTGATGTCGCTCGGCTTGCCTTCGGCGAGCAGCTTGTCGGCGTATTCGGCCGAAAGGATCGCGGCGAAGCTCATGGCGATGTTCTGGATGAACGCGGCGTCCACGCTGTTGAGCGTCATGACCACGGTCAGCGGCCCGTTTTTTTCGACCTTGGCGATGTTCTTGTTCAGGCTCATGCCGTTGAAGTACGGAAACTCTGTCGGATATGCCTTACGGAAAGGCTGTTGCGGATCGAGCATGCGATTGAACGTGAACAGCACGTCATCGGCATTGAGATCGCGGGTCGGCGTGAAGTATTTGGTGGTATGAAACTTCACCCCTTCGCGCAGGTGAAAGGTATATTTGAGGCCGTCCTCGGAAATATCCCAGCTCGTGGCCAGGCCCGGTACGACGTTGGTTGCGCCTTTTTCAAACTCTGCCAACCGGTTGTACAGCGGTTCGGCGGCGTCGTTGTCGGTCGCAGTGGTGTACTGCGCCGTGTCGAAACCGGCGGGGCTGCCTTCGGAGCAGAACACCAGGCTGTTGTTGGCGGCCTGGCTGATGGAAGTGGCGGCCAACAGGCCGGTGCCCAGCAATGCGGATAAAACCAAGGTATGGCGCATAACGCTTCCTTTTCTCTCAAAGTGTTGTCAATGAGCCGCCGTCCCGTCTGCGGACGTAGAGGCATCATTGATTTCAAGCCATGCACGCAGCAGTAACCGATGACCCACGCATGCGCTGGTCGGATCCCGACGGTATGAGCCACGGGTCCGGCAGTAAATGCGTAAAGTCCTAAAGGCTCGTAGGAAATGGCGACGCGTCCTCCCCCGATGCTGTAGTCAGCTGCGGATTTGGATGTAGGCAAATTCCTGCTTGCTCGGTAGATAAAGCAACGGCGACGTCAGAAACGTCGCCGTTGCAATGTCTTACTTGCTGACGCTGACGCCGTAGAAGGAGTTCAAGCCAAATGGGCTGATCTTGAAATCCTGCACGTTGTCGCGCATGGGTTGGAACACCGTCGAGTGAGCGATAGGTGTCATAGGCACAGCATCTTTGAGCACGTGTTGCGCCTGCTTGTACAGTTCGGTGCGTTTGGCCTGATCGGTCGTACGCTTGGCTTCCTTGACGATGCCGTCGAACTTCTTGTCGCACCATTTGGAGAAGTTGTTGCCTTCCAGCGAGTCGCAGCCGAACAGCACGTTCAGCCAGTTGTCCGGATCACCATTGTCACCGCTCCAGCCAATCAGCATCGCCTGGTTCTCGCCACCTTTGGAGCGCTTGATGTACTCGCCCCACTCGTAGCTCTGGATCTTGACCTTGAGGCCGATCTTGGACCAGTCGGACTGCAGCATTTCTGCCATCAGTTTGGCGTTCGGGTTGTACGGACGCTGTACCGGCATCGCCCAGAGAACGATTTCGGTGCCATCTTTCACGCCGGCTTCCTTGAGCAGCTCCTTGGCTTTCTCAGGGTTGTACGGCGCATCCTTGATGGTGGTGTCGTAGGACCATTGGGTCGGCGGCATGGCGTTGACCGCCAGTTGGCCGGCGCCCTGGTACACGGAGTCGATGATCTGTTGCTTGTTGACCGCCATGTCCAGCGCCTGGCGCACCTTCAGCTCGGCCAGCGGGTTCGCATCGGTTTGTCCCTTGACCTTGGGCATCACGTTGTAGGCGATGTAACCGAGGTTGAAGCCAGCCTGGTCAGGCACCTTCAGGGTCTTGTCTTCCTTCAGCGCTTTCAGGTCGGCCGGACGAGGGAACAGGGTGACCTGGCACTCGTTCTTCTTCAGCTTCTGAATACGCACCGACGGGTCGGTAGTGATGGCGAAGATCAGGTTGTCGATCTTCACGTCGTCAGGCTTCCAGTAGTCCTTGTTCCCGGTGTAGCGGATGTTGGAGTCTTTCTGGTAGCTCTTGAACACGAACGGGCCGGTGCCGACCGGCTTCTGGTTGATGTCGGCGGCCTTGCCTTCCTTGAGCAGCTGGGCGGCGTACTCGGCGGACTGCACGGAAGCGAAGCTCATGGCCATGTTCTGGATGAACGCGGCATCAACTTCTTTCAGAGTGAACTTGACCGTGTGGTCATCGACTTTATCGATCTTGGTGATGTTGGTATCCATCCCCATGTCGGTGAAGTACGGGAATTCGGTCGGGTACGCTTTGCGGAACGGGTCATCCTTGTTAATCATGCGATTAAAGGTGAACAGCACGTCGTCGGCGTTGAACTCACGAGTCGGCTTGAAATACGGGGTAGTGTGGAACTTGACGCCTTCACGCAGGTGGAAGGTGTAGGTCAGGCCGTCATCGGAGACGTCCCAACTGGTTGCCAGACCAGGAGTAACGGCGGTGCCGCCGCGCTCGAACTGGGTGAGGCGGTTGAACATGGTTTCTGCAGAGGCGTCGAAGTCGGTTCCGGTGGTGTATTGACCTGGATCGAAACCGGCCGGGCTCCCTTCGGAGCAGAACACCAGGTTAGTCGCTGCTTGGGCGAACGGTGCGCTGGCTAGCAAGCTTGCGCCAACTAAGAACGGAATGACCGCGTGTTTAAGCATGGTGGCCTCATGATTTGTTGTCATTTTTGGAATTTGAGGACGACCTCGTGAGTCGTGCCTGCGGATACTTATGCAGGGGCCATACCCAATGCAAGATCCAGAGTGACTACAAGCCTGAAACGGTGGTACGAACGTACCTTAATGTCGCATTTGTATAAATCCTGCCGCATTTAACCGTTTGCGCGGCATTTTTACGGTGCAAACGACGCACTTTCACGGTGCGTCCTGAGCGCAGGGTGCTCCCGATCAGGGCGGGGTGTTACTTATTCATACCCCGTTTTGTGGGGTGGGTATGGCGTGAATAAGAGTGGTTATTGTTGCACCGATAGTGGCCAGTCAATCTCAGTTGCACCCGGTGCAACTGCCGGCTTTTCCCGGTGGACTCTCCAGTTATAGCTCATGCCTGAAAACAGTCCCCTCCAAAAAAATAAAAAAACGGCGATCATGTGAGTGATCGCCGTTTTTTTTTTAAAAAGGCTATCGATTCAAGGCATCAGCACTTCAATCGATCCATCGGCGGTCATGCTGACCTGGCTGGTGCCGGCTTCAACATCTGGCGTCACCGGTGCGGCGTCCATGGCGGCGGCTTTCATCATCATCGGCGCGCGCAGGTAAGGCTGTGGATAACCGTTGCTGTTGAGGTTCAGGTTGACGATTTTGTAGCTCTTGCCGCCCAGAGCATCAGTCGCAAGCTGGGCGCGGGCCTTGAAGGCGGTCACGGCGTCCTTGAGCAGGGCGTCTTCGCTGGCTTTGCGGGTCGGGGTGGCGATGGCGAAGTCCATGCCGCCCATTTTGAGGTCGGTGAGCAGCTCGCCGGTCAGCTTCGACAGCGCGGCGAAGTCCGAGCTTTCCAGGCGCAATTCGGCGCGCTCGCGCCAGCCGGTGATTTTCTGGCCCTTGGTATCGTAGATCGGGTAGCTGTTGCGACTGCCCTGACGCAGGGTGATGTCCTTGACTTTCTTGGCCTGGGCCAGCGCCTTGTTCATTACAGTGCTGACGTCGGCGGCGAGTTTGGCCGGGTCGCTGTTCTGTTCTTCGGTGTAGAGGGTCACGATCATCAAGTCGCGGGCCACTTCCTGACTGACTTCGGCGCGCAGGGAAATCTGGTTGTAATGCAGCTCGTCGGCGGCCAGGGCCGGGAGGCTGGCGACGGTGCCAACACTCAGGGCGAGGAGGGCGGCGCTGCGGCGGAATGTGTGCATGAAGGCTCCTTGGAAGGTGCGCAGGGGTATGGTCCGGGCCTGCGTGAAACCATCAGACTCTAGCTTTTATGCTCCGGTTCGCACAGTTACAACTTCTATACAGATGGGTCGTTAGGGGCCGCTTCGCGGCCAATCGCGAGCAAGCTCGCTCCCACAGGAGTGCGCATTCCAAATGTGGGAGCGAGCTTGGTCCGGGCGGCGTTCCGACGATGGCGGCCTTACAGGCGCAGCGGATCTTCCGGTCCTGTGGCCGTTTGCCGCACTTTTGCCTGTCAGCCCCCGTGCTTGGTTATACTCCCTGCGATCCGCCTGGAGCGCTCATCAGGAGAGCTCATGCTCGCCCCCGTTCAAATCACTTCCGCCACTCGCCAGAATCTCTGGCGGCTGACGTTCATCCGCACCTTGGTGCTGGCCGCACAGGCCGGTTCCGTGGGCCTGGCCTACTGGCTCGAATTGCTGCCACTGCCCTGGTTTCAATTGGCCGCGACCCTCGGTTGTTCGATGCTGTTGTGCGTGTTCACGGCGATTCGCCTGCGTACCTCGTGGCCGGTGACCGAGCTCGAATACGCCGTACAACTGGCCTGTGACCTGTTTATCCACAGCGCCTTGCTGTATTTCTCCGGTGGCTCGACCAACCCCTTCGTCTCCTATTACCTGGTGCCGTTGACCATTGCCGCGGTGACGTTGCCATGGCGTTACTCGGTGATCCTGTCGGGTATCGCGCTGACGATGTACACGCTGTTGCTGGCACAGTTCTACCCACTGCAAACCTTCCCGATCGCTCGGGAAAACCTGCAGGTGTACGGGATGTGGTTGAGCTTCGCCCTCGCCGCCGCGGTGATCACGTTCTTCGCCGCGCGCATGGCCGAAGAGCTGCGCCGTCAGGAAGAGCTGCGCGCCATTCGTCGCGAAGAAGGCCTGCGCGATCAGCAACTGCTGGCCGTCGCCACCCAGGCCGCCGGCGCGGCCCATGAACTGGGCACGCCGCTGGCGACCATGAGTGTGCTACTCAAGGAAATGCGTCAGGACCACCATGACCCGATGTTGCAGGATGACCTGAGCGTGCTGCAGGATCAGGTCAAGTTGTGTAAAGAGACCCTGCAGCATCTGGTGCGCGCCGCCGAGGCCAATCGCCGGTTGGCGGTGGAGATCCAGGACGTCACCGATTGGCTTGATGAAGCCCTCAATCGCTGGCACCTGATGCGCCCGGAAGCCAGTTATCGCTTCCAGCGCCTCGGCCAGGGCCCGGTACCGCGCATGGCGCCGCCGCCGGACTTGACCCAGGCCTTGCTGAATCTGTTGAACAACGCCGCCGATGCCTGCCCCGAAGGGCTGCAAGTGACGCTGGACTGGGATTGGGAAAACCTCACCATCAGCATTCGTGATCATGGCGCCGGTGTGCCGCTGGCCATCGCCGAGCAAATCGGCAAACCGTTTTTTACCACCAAGGGCAAAGGCTTCGGCCTGGGCCTGTTTTTGAGCAAGGCCAGCGTGACACGCGCCGGCGGCTCAGTGAAACTCTACAGTCATGAGGAAGGCGGTACGCTCACCGAGCTGCGCCTGCCCCGTGTCGCCCGAGGAGACGAACATGAGTGAAGAGATCCAAGTCGAAGGCGAAGAACTGCCGCATTTGTTGTTGGTCGATGACGACGCCACATTCACCCGTGTCATGGCCCGCGCCATGGCCCGCCGCGGTTTTCGCGTCAGCACTGCCAGTTCCGCCGAAGAAGGCCTGGAACTGGCCAAGGCCGATCTGCCGGATTACGCCGCCCTGGACTTGAAAATGGACGGCGATTCCGGCCTGGTGCTGCTGCCCAAGTTGCTGGAAATGGACCCGGAAATGCGCGTGGTGATTCTCACTGGTTATTCGAGCATTGCCACCGCTGTCGAGGCGATCAAGCGCGGTGCCTGCAATTACCTGTGCAAACCGGCGGACGCCGACGACGTGCTGGCGGCGCTGCTGTCCGAACACGCCGACCTCGACAGCCTGGTGCCGGAAAACCCGATGTCCGTGGACCGCCTGCAGTGGGAGCACATCCAGCGCGTGCTGACCGAGCACGAAGGCAACATCTCGGCCACCGCCCGTGCCTTGGGCATGCACCGCCGCACTCTGCAGCGCAAACTGCAGAAGCGCCCCGTTCGTCGCTGAACCTGCGCTGAACGAATGCAGGCCGTATCTCACGATAAACCGAACCGATCATCTATGATCGGTTCGTTTGTGTTCTTTTCTCTATCGAGCCTTATCCATGAATCAGAACGCTGAGTATTCCGCGGTCAACGACGCCGTGCGCGGGCAGTTTTTTCGCAAAGTGTGGGCGATGATCACGCCTTACTGGCGCAGTGAAGAGAAGGTCAAGGCCTGGACACTGCTGATCGCGGTGATTGCATTGTCGCTGATCAGCGTGGGGATCTCGGTGTGGTTCAACACCTGGTACAAGGATTTCTATAACGCCCTGCAAAAGAAGGACGAGGCGGCGTTCTGGCAACTGATCCTGTACTTCTGCGCGATTGCGGCGGTGGCGATCGTCGGCGCGGTATACCGGCTCTACCTGACCCAGATGCTGACGATTCGCTGGCGGGCATGGCTTACGGAAAAGCACTTTGCGCGCTGGCTCGCCGACAAGAATTACTACCAGCTGGAGCAGGGCGGTTACACCGATAACCCGGACCAGCGGATTTCCGAAGACCTCAACAACTTCACCTCCAACACCCTTGAGTTGGGGATCGGGTTGCTGCGCAATATCGTCAGCCTGGTGTCGTTCTCGATCATTCTATGGGGCGTGTCGGGCAGCATTGAAGTATTCGGCATCACCATTCCCGGCTACATGTTCTGGTGCGTCCTGGTTTACGCCGTGGTGGGCAGTTGGCTGACGCATTTGATCGGTCGTCGCCTGATCGGCCTGAACAACCAACAACAACGCTTCGAAGCCGATCTGCGTTTCTCCATGGTGCGGATTCGCGAGAATGCCGAAAGCATCGCGTTGTACAACGGCGAGCCGAACGAAAATCGTCGGTTGAGCGGCCGCTTCGGGATGGTCTGGCATAACTTCTGGGACATCATGAAGGTGTCCAAGCGCCTGACGTTCTTCACCGCCGGTTACAGCCAGGCCGCCATCATCTTCCCCTTCATGGTTGCCGCGCCGCGTTACCTCTCCGGAAAGATCGAACTGGGCGAGCTGATGCAAATCAGCTCGGCATTCGGCAATGTGCAGGAGAGTTTCAGCTGGTTCATCAGTGCGTACCAGAGCCTCGCTTCCTGGCGCGCCACCTGCGATCGTCTGCTGAGCTTCCACCAGGCCATGCGTGACAACGAAGAGCGTGCGCCGGCCATCGACGTACAGAATTCGGGCTCGGTGCTGAAGGTGCACAACCTCGGCCTCGACCTGGCTGAAGGTCGTCACCTGCTGACCAACGCCGACATGACCGTGGAGGAGGGCGACCGTGTGATGCTCAGCGGTCGTTCCGGCAGCGGCAAGTCGACCCTGCTGCGGGCGATGGGCCATCTGTGGCCGGCCGGCCACGGCAGTATTCGCCTGCCAGCGGCGCGTTACCTGTTCCTGCCGCAAAAACCGTATTTGCCGATTGGCACCCTGCGCGATGTTCTCAGTTATCCACAGGCTGGCGATATCTATCCGAACGAACGCTACGTGCAGGTCCTGGAAACCTGTCGCTTGCCGCACCTGATTGCCCGTCTCGACGAAGCCAACCACTGGCAGCGCATGTTGTCGCCGGGTGAGCAGCAGCGCCTGGCCTTTGCCCGTGCGCTGCTTTATGCACCGCAATGGCTGTACATGGACGAAGCGACCTCGGCGATGGACGAAGAGGACGAGGCCACGCTGTATCAGGCGCTGATCGACGAGTTGCCGGGGCTGAGCATTGTCAGCGTCGGCCATCGCAGCAGCTTGAAGCGCTTCCACCCACGGCACGTTCGTATCGAGAATGGCCATTTGGTGGACCAGGCCGTGACCGCATAAACACCACTTACCCTGTGGGAGCGAGCTTGCTCGCGATGGCTGACTGACATTCAACGACGATGTTGCCTGACAGATTGTCATCGCGAGCAAGCTCGCTCCCACAGGGGGCAGTGCTCATCTTGACGGTGATCGTACAACTGCGTTGCGCTATGATGTGCTTTCAGCAGCCGAACTTTTCGAGACAGATGTTCACCATGGAAAACCTGAACGACGCACCACGCCTCCCACGCAAGCGCCGCAGCCTCGCTCAGGAACTGGTGACGGTGCTGTCCGAGCAGATCCGCGACGGTCATCTCAAGCGTGGCGACAAGTTGCCTACCGAGTCGGCCATCATGGATGCCCATGGCGTCAGCCGCACCGTGGTGCGCGAAGCGATTTCCCGTTTGCAGGCGGCAGGGCAGGTGGAAACCCGCCACGGTATCGGCACCTTCGTGCTCGACACGCCGAGCCCGAGCGGTTTCCGTATCGATCCGGCGACCGTGGTGACCTTGCGCGATGTGCTGGCGATCCTGGAACTGCGCATCAGCCTGGAAGTGGAGTCCGCCGGGCTGGCAGCGCAACGTCGCAATCCGGAACAACTGGCCAACATGCGCGCCGCCCTCGATGCGTTGAACGAAAGCGCCGCTCATGCCAGTGATGCCGTGGCGTCGGACTTCGCCTTCCACCTCGAAATCGCGCTGTCCACCGGCAACCGCTACTTCACCGACATCATGACCCACCTGGGCACCAGCATCATTCCACGTACACGGTTGAACTCCGCGCGCCTGGCCCATGACGACCAGCAGCACTACATGAGTCGCCTGAGCCGTGAGCACGAGGAAATCTACGACGCCATTGCCCGTCAGGATTCCGATGCGGCGCGGGCCGCCATGCGTTTGCACCTGACCAACAGCCGTGAGCGGTTGCGTCATGCCCATGAAGAGGCTGAGGCGCAGCGGGGGTAAGTAATCTGCCCTTGTCCTCCATCGTCTGAACTACCGCTATCGCGAGCAGGCTCGCTCCTACAGTGGATCTCGCAACACTGAAGATCACTGTAGGAGCGAGCCTGCTCGCGATAGGGCCGTAAGCCATAAAACAAATCCAGCAGCTTTCCCCTATCTTCCGACAACGTATCTCTCAAACGACCGTTTATCACGGTGCTCGCAACTGTCCTTCCTCCGCTGAAACCCGCTAAAACTCAGGCAGACAGCCTTTCTTGTCGAACAATTTTCACCCCCAGCGATGAAATGCAGTTGACGGTTGTATTTTAAGTTGTACGATGACCTACAACTTCAGCGCGGGCTGAACGGTTTTCTCACATAACGTCGCTATCCAGGGTGTTCGAATAATGAATCCACAAGAACTGAAGTCCATCCTCTCTGCCGGTCTGCTGTCCTTCCCGGTCACCGATTTCAATGCTCAGGGCGACTTCAATCGCGCGGGTTACATCAAGCGTCTCGAATGGCTGGCCCCATACGGCGCCTCGGCTTTGTTCGCCGCGGGCGGCACCGGTGAGTTCTTCTCTCTGGCGGCCAGCGAATATTCGGAAATCATCAAGACCGCCGTCGACACTTGCGCCACCAGCGTGCCGATCCTGGCCGGCGTGGGCGGTTCGACCCGTCAAGCCATCGAATACGCTCAGGAAGCCGAGCGCCTGGGCGCCAAAGGCCTGTTGCTGCTGCCGCACTACCTGACCGAAGCCAGCCAGGACGGCGTTGCCGCCCACGTCGAAGCCGTGTGCAAATCGGTCAACATCGGCGTGGTGGTCTACAACCGTAACGTCTGCCGCCTGACCGCGCCGCTGCTGGAACGTCTGGCCGAGCGCTGCCCGAACCTGATCGGTTACAAGGATGGCCTGGGTGATATCGAGTTGATGGTGTCGATCCGTCGCCGCCTCGGTGATCGCTTCAGCTATCTGGGTGGCTTGCCGACCGCCGAAGTCTACGCCGCGGCCTACAAGGCCCTGGGCGTACCGGTCTACTCCTCGGCGGTGTTCAACTTCATCCCGAAAACCGCGATGGACTTCTACCACGCGATCGCTCGCGAAGATCACGCCACCGTCGGCAAGATCATCGACGACTTCTTCCTGCCGTACCTGGACATCCGTAACCGCAAGGCCGGTTATGCCGTGAGCATCGTCAAGGCCGGGGCAAAAATTGCCGGCTACGACGCAGGTCCTGTGCGCGCGCCGCTGACCGATCTGACCGGTGAAGAGTACGAAATGCTCGCCGCGCTGATCGACAAGCAGGGCGCGCAGTAACACCCGATAAAACCAGGGCCGCTGAGCAATCGGCGGCTTTTTGCGTTAGGACTTCTTGTAAAAGGGGCAAGCCGTGGCTGATTCAAAGCGTTTCGATAACTACATCAACGGCGAATGGGTTGCCGGTGGCGACTATTCGACCAACATCAACCCGTCCGAACTGACCGACGCCATCGGCGACTACGCCAAGGCTGATCTGGCTCAGGTCCACGCCGCCATCGACGCCGCCCGTGCCGCGTTTGCGGCCTGGTCCACTTCCGGCATTCAGGCGCGACATGATTCCCTGGACAAAGTCGGTACTGAAATCCTCGCCCGTCGTGAAGAGCTCGGCACCCTGCTGGCCCGGGAAGAGGGCAAGACCCTGCCTGAAGCCATCGGCGAAGTGACCCGCGCCGGCAACATCTTCAAATTCTTCGCCGGTGAATGCCTGCGCCTGTCCGGCGACTACTTGCCGTCGGTGCGTCCGGGCGTCAACGTTGAAGTCACTCGCGAAGCCCTGGGCGTGGTCGGTCTGATCACCCCATGGAACTTCCCGATTGCCATCCCTGCATGGAAAATCGCTCCGGCCCTGGCCTATGGCAACTGCGTCGTGCTCAAGCCGGCGGACCTGGTTCCGGGTTGCGCCTGGGCCCTGGCCGAAATCATCTCCCGCGCAGGCTTCCCGGCCGGTGTGTTCAACCTGGTGATGGGTAGCGGTCGCGTGGTCGGCGATGCGCTGGTCAACAGCCCGAAAGTCGATGGCATCAGCTTCACCGGTTCCGTGGGCGTGGGTCGTCAGATCGCCGTCAACTGCGTGTCGCGCCAGGCCAAGGTTCAGCTGGAAATGGGTGGCAAGAACCCGCAGATCATTCTTGACGACGCCGACCTCAAGCAAGCGGTCGAATTGTCAGTACAGAGCGCGTTCTACTCCACCGGCCAGCGTTGCACCGCTTCCAGCCGCTTTATTGTCACCGCTGGCATCCACGACCAGTTCGTCGAAGCCATGGCCGAGCGCATGAAGTCGATCAAGGTCGGCCATGCATTGAAGGCAGGCACCGACATCGGTCCGGTGGTCTCGCAAGCACAACTCGAACAGGACATGAGGTACATCGATATCGGCCAGTCCGAAGGTGCGCGCCTGGTCAGCGGCGGTGGTCTGGTGACGTGCGACACCGAGGGCTACTTCCTCGCGCCAACCCTGTTTGCCGACAGCACAGCTGCGATGCGCATCAGCCGTGAAGAGATCTTCGGCCCGGTGGCCAACATCGTCCGCGTCGCCGATTACGAAGCAGCCCTGGCCATGGCCAACGACACCGAGTTCGGGCTGTCGGCGGGCATCGCTACCACCTCGCTGAAGTACGCCAACCACTTCAAGCGCCACTCCCAGGCCGGGATGGTGATGGTCAACCTGCCGACCGCCGGTGTGGATTACCACGTTCCGTTCGGTGGACGTAAAGGTTCATCCTATGGATCACGTGAGCAAGGTCGCTATGCGCAAGAGTTTTACACGGTCGTGAAGACCAGCTACATCGGTTCGTAAACGCAACACCTGTAGGAGCGAGCYTGCTCGCGATGGTCTCGAGGTCGCGGCTGTACACCTGATGCCCCGCGTCATCGTTGACCACCATCGCGAGCAAGCTCGCTCCTACAGGGCACAAAAGATTCACCCGCGCATAAAAATAATCAGTGGGAGTACATCTACATGCAATCGACCCAAAAGCCGACTCACGTCCGCTATTTGATCCTGCTCATGCTGTTTCTGGTGACCACGATCAACTACGCCGACCGGGCTACCATCGCAATCGCCGGCTCCAGCCTGCAGAAAGACCTGGGCATCGACGCCGTTACCCTTGGCTACATCTTCTCCGCATTCGGTTGGGCCTACGTGGCCGGGCAAATCCCCGGTGGCTGGCTGCTGGACCGTTTCGGTTCGAAAAAAATCTACGCGTTGAGTATCTTCACCTGGTCACTGTTCACCGTGCTGCAGGGTTATGTCGGCGAGTTCGGCATGTCCACGGCAGTGGTTGCGCTGTTCATGCTGCGCTTCCTGGTAGGCCTGGCTGAAGCGCCATCCTTCCCCGGCAACGCACGTATCGTAGCGGCCTGGTTCCCGACCGCTGAGCGCGGCACTGCCTCGGCGATCTTCAACTCGGCGCAATACTTCGCCACGGTACTGTTCGCACCGCTGATGGGCTGGATCGTCTACAGCTTCGGCTGGCAGCACGTGTTTATCGTCATGGGCGTGATCGGCATCATCTTCTCCGGGATCTGGCTGAAGGTTATCCACAGCCCGCGTCAGCACCCGATGATCAATGATGCCGAGTTCAAGCACATCGCCGACAACGGCGGCATGGTCGACATGGACCAGGACAAGGGCAAAGGCAAGAAGACCGATGGTCCGAAGTGGGACTACATCCGGCAGTTGCTGACCAACCGCATGATGCTCGGCGTGTATCTTGGCCAGTACTGCATCAACGGCATCACTTACTTCTTCCTGACCTGGTTCCCGGTGTACCTGGTGCAGGAACGCGGCATGACCATTCTCAAGGCCGGTTTCATTGCGTCCTTGCCGGCGATCTGCGGCTTCATCGGTGGTGTATTGGGCGGGGTGATTTCCGATTACCTGCTGCGCAAAGGCCATTCCCTGACCTTCGCCCGCAAGGCGCCGATCATTGCCGGCCTGCTGGTTTCCAGCAGCATCGTGGCCTGCAACTACGTGGATGTTGAATGGATGGTGGTCGGCTTCATGGCCCTGGCGTTCTTCGGCAAAGGCGTGGGTGCACTGGGTTGGGCGGTGGTGTCCGACACCTCGCCGAAGCAGATCGCCGGCCTGAGCGGTGGCCTGTTCAACACATTCGGTAACCTCGCTTCCATCACCACCCCGATCGTCATTGGCTACATCATCAGTTCCACCGGTTCGTTCAAATGGGCACTGGTGTTCGTCGGTTGCAACGCACTGGTCGCGGTGTTCAGCTATCTGGTGATCGTGGGCCCGATCAAGCGTGTGGTGCTCAAAGAGCCACCAGCGAACGGTTCTCAAGCCCCTGGCAAATTGTCTCAAGCGCATTCCTGAGGAGCGGCGTCATGCAGTTGATTGAACATTCCGACTCGCCGCGCTACATCCGCCTGCACGAGCGGGATAACGTGGTCATCGTGGTCAATGATCAGGGCGTACCAGCCGGTACCGAATTTTCGGACGGCCTGGTCACCGTGGACTTCGTGCCGCAGAGTCACAAGGTCACCCTGGAGGACATTCCCGAAGGTGGCCAGGTGATTCGTTACGGCCAGACCATTGGCTATGCCTTGCAGCCGATTCCCCGCGGCAGTTGGGTCAAGGAAGATCAACTGCGCATGCCGACCGCGCCGCCGCTGGACAGCCTGCCGCTGTCCACCGATGTGCCGGCCGCGCAAGCACCGCTGGAAGGCTTCACCTTCGAGGGTTATCGCAACGCCGACGGCACCGTCGGCACGCGCAATATTCTCGGCATCACCACCACCGTGCAATGCGTGACCGGCGTGCTCGATCATGCGGTCAAACGCATCAAGGACGAGTTGCTGCCCAAGTACCCGCACGTCGATGACGTGGTGGCGCTGACCCACAGCTACGGCTGCGGCGTGGCCATCACCGCCACCGACGCTTACATCCCGATCCGCACCGTGCGCAACCTGGCGCGTAACCCGAACCTGGGCGGGGAAGCCCTGGTGATCAGCCTGGGCTGCGAGAAATTGCAAGCCGGGCAGGTGATGCACGACAACGACAGCTCGGTGGATCTCAGCGAGCCTTGGTTGTACCGCTTGCAGGATTCCAGCCACGGCTTCACCGAGATGATCGAGCAGATCATGGAACTGGCCGAGACGCGCTTGAAGAAGCTCGATCAGCGCCGTCGGGAAACCGTACCGGCGTCCGAGCTGATCCTCGGCATGCAGTGCGGCGGCAGTGATGCGTTCTCCGGTATCACCGCCAACCCGGCACTCGGTTATGCCTCGGACCTGTTGCTGCGGGCCGGCGCGACGGTGATGTTTTCCGAAGTCACCGAAGTGCGCGATGCCATTTACCTGCTGACCTCCCGCGCGGAAAACCAGGGCGTCGCCCAGGAACTGGTGCGGGAAATGGACTGGTACGACCGCTACCTGGCCAAGGGTGAAGCGGATCGTAGCGCCAACACCACGCCGGGCAACAAGAAGGGCGGGTTGTCGAACATTGTCGAGAAGTCCCTGGGCTCGATCGTCAAGTCCGGCAGCAGCGCGATCAATGGCGTGCTTGGCCCTGGCGAGCGTTTCAAGCGCAAAGGCCTGATCTTCTGCGCGACCCCGGCCAGCGACTTTGTCTGCGGGACGTTGCAGCTGGCGGCGGGGATGAACCTGCATGTATTCACCACCGGTCGTGGTACGCCTTACGGGTTGGCCATGGCCCCGGTCATCAAGGTCTCGACCCGGACCGAACTGGCGCAACGCTGGCCGGACCTGATCGACATCGACGCCGGGCGTATTGCCACCGGCCGCGTATCGATCGAGGAACTGGGCTGGGAGCTGTTCCACTACTACCTGGATGTGGCCAGCGGCAAGAAACAGACGTGGGCCGAGCAGCACAAACTGCATAACGACATCACCCTGTTCAACCCGGCGCCGATTACCTGATATCGCGTTATCGTTCATTGCTGGCAAGCCAGCTCCCACAGGGACTTTTGCGTTGCATAAAACGCATGAACACTGAGGATCCTGTGGGAGCGGGCTTGCCCGCGATGACGGTCTACCAGACGCCGATGTCCTTGGTGGCTTATCATTAGCCTCCTAACGACGCCCACCAAGGTTACCCCCGGCATGCTGGCAATTTTCCTCGAAACCCTGAACATCACCGCGCCGGTGTTTGCCATGCTGTTTCTGGGGGTGCTGCTCAAGCGCATCGATTGGATCAACGATAATTTCATCCACACCGCGTCGGCACTGGTGTTCAACGTCACCATGCCGGCGTTGCTGTTTCTGGGCATCCTGCATGCCGACCTGCACGCGGCATTGCAGCCGGCGCTGTTGATCTATTTCTCCGTGGCGACGCTGGTGTGTTTTGCCATTGCCTGGGGCTGGGCGATCTGGAAGTGTCCGCGGGAAGATCGCGGGATCTACACCCAGGGCGCCTTTCGCGGTAACAACGGGGTCATCGGCCTGGYGCTGGCGGCGAGCATGTACGGTGCTTACGGGATTTCCCTCGGGGCGATTCTCGCGGCGCTGGTGATCCTGTTTTACAACACGCTCTCGACCATTGTGCTGGCGGTCTACAGCCCGGTGATCAAGTCCGATCCGTGGAGTATCTGCAAAAGCGTTTTCAGCAATCCGCTGATCATCAGCGTGATTGCGGCCGCACCGTTCGCCTGGTTCAAGATCGGTTTGCCGGGATGGCTGGAGACCTCCGGCCAGTATCTGGCGCAAACCACGCTGCCGCTGGCGCTGATCTGCATTGGCGGCACGCTGTCCCTGGCGGCACTGCGCAAAAGCGGCAACATGGCGCTGAGTTCAAGCCTGATGAAGATGATCGGCCTGCCGGTGCTGGCGACGCTGGGGGCATGGCTGTGGGGCTTTCGTGGGGCGGAACTGGGGATTCTGTTTCTGTACTTCGGCAGCCCGACGGCAGCGGCCAGCTTTGTGATGGCCCGTGCCGCCGAAGGCAATCATGAATTGGCGGCAGCCATCATCGTGATCACCACGTTGATGGCTGCCGTGACCACGAATATCGGGATCTTTTTGTTGCAGTGGGGCGGCTGGATTTAGCGGCTGGCCACATCGGGCAAGGTTTTGCACATGGGCCCGGTCTCTGGAGGTGCTGCATTCGGGTAGCGATCAGGCGTGATCTGCACCGGTGTGGTGGTGACAAAACCATCGGCGAAGGTCGCCTCGACAAAGCTCGCTGCCCAGCCCTGCTCGGGCGTATCAATCTGTACCTGGGCGCTCAAAGGCGAGGAAGGGGTGATGTTTGTCGGCTCGTAGCGAATTGCGCAGGCATCGCGGAAGTCTCGCGCCATCGGATTCACCGCGGTCCACTGAGTGACCTGAACCGGCGCTTCGGTGAACTGCAGCGAAACCGTTTTGCCCGTTGCAAGTGTGGTTGCGTTGGTCGTGATGGTGGGTAGTGGGCGATCCTGCTGCCACCGGTTGACCACTGAAATCAGCGAATTCTCGACAAATTGCCTGATCCCGGTGTGACTGGCATTAGGGGCGACGCGCAAGCTCTTCGGTCCTGGCAACTGGTCAAAATAGAAGTCCGAGTTGTCGGGCGCGAAAAAATCATCGCTGCTGGCGTTCACGATATATTTCGGGATCGACAATCGCTCTGCGTAGGCACTGTCCAGGTAGGTCATCGGATCTTCGATTTTCATCAGTTTTTTGAAGTTTTCACTGTGTCGCTGACTCAGAACGCCTTCGCCATGATAGTCATAGAAGGCCAGCGGCCAGTTTTTTCCAAAGGTTTGATAGGTATGCTCGAGTACTTTGTCTGTACCGAGACCATCAATGACAAACGGCACGACGGCATTGATTCGCTCATCGGCAATTGCCGAAAGCCAGGCTGCCCAGGCGCGTTTCGATGCCCCGGTGGCAATGAATTGGTCAACTTGCCATGGCCCAAGTTCCTTCTGGGCGAGATCCATGGTCTTGACCAGCGATGCCATCATCGGAACATGCACCGACATGTATGGGCGCGCTTCGGGATTGTTCAGAAACAGCTTCCAACTATGGGCAACACTTGAATCTTCTGTACGGGCGCGACCGTCATCGGCATACGTCAAATATTGGTTGGGGATGTTGCTGAGCGAAATGACAATGGTGCCGGTTTTGCGCGCAACTTCCAGTGCCATGGCTTGAGTGAAGTCTGTGGGGTCAGATGCCGCTTTTTTGCCGGCGGGGATGTTGGTTCCGTTATTCGCGACTAACACTGCCTGTCCGCGAGCGGCATTGTGGGGGATATAGATATCCACGTCATGTTTCCATTGTTCCGGGCTGACCAGTCCATCAGGTGACCAGCGCTGGGAGGAGAGCTCAAAGCTGCGCTTTTCGACACCTGGAAAGGTTTCGGTGCCTTTTGCAACGTAGAGTAATGGCTTGGAGGCTTCCTCTTTTTTGTAGCAGTTCAATACTTCACTGAAGTTGTAAGGGCTGCCCAGGCAGGCATTCGCGGAAGTTTCGGCTTGTACGGTAAGACTTGCAAGTGCAAGAGAAATGCAGGTGCTCGAAAGAATGACACAAAGACTGGATCGCATGGATTGGCTCTCGCTTGTTTCAAATTATATTTTATTTATTTTTTTGCGGGGATATCTGCGGTCGGAAAAGTTTGTCTTTGTGGTGTTGATATTGAAAGTGTTTTTTAATGGGTATTGTTTGTCGGGATATTTGTATTTGGAAGTTGCAAGTATAAATGTAAGTTCAATGATTTTTACTGGTTGTGCAGATTCAACGGAGAAACAAAAGTCTCTCCGTTGAATGAATGTTTTTGCGTTATTGAGGCTGCTGGTATTGCTCGATCACTTCCTGCGCCGCCCGAAACGCATCGATCGCCGCCGGCACGCCGGCATACACCGCGCAATGCAGCAGCGCCTCGCGAATTTCTTCCACGGTGCAGCCGTTGTTCAGCGCGCCGCGCACGTGACCTTTCAACTCCTGCGGGCATTTGAGCGCTGTCAGGGCGGCAAGGGTGATCAGGCTGCGGGTTTTCAATGGCAGACCTTCACGGTTCCAGACTGCGCCCCAGGCATGTTCATTGACGAAATCCTGCAACGGCTGGGTGAACTCGGTGGCGTTGCCCAGTGCGCGGTCGACGAAGGCGTCACCCATCACTTGGCGGCGAACTTCAACGCCGGGTTTTTTATTCTCGGTCATGGGACTTCCCTCTTATGGTGTTGGCGACGCCATGCGCGTAGCGACGTGAACAGTAAAAACGCCACCAACGCCGGCAGGACGAAAAGCAGCATCAAGTGTTCCAGCTTGCCGGCCAGTGGCATGCCGGTGGTGAACGACACCACGTGCAGTCCATAGGCCAGGTACAAACCCAGAAACAGCAGGCCTTCGGCGCGGGTCACCCGGTAGCCGGAGTAAAACACCGGCAGGCATAGCGCCGCGACGCCGAGCATCACCGGCAGGTCGAAATCCAGGGCGTTGGGCGACACCGACAGCGGCGACGGCGCCACCAGTGCGGTAATGCCGAGCACGCCCAAGAGGTTGAACAGGTTGCTGCCAATCACGTTGCCCACGGCAATCTCGCGCTCGCCGCGCATTGCGGCGATCAACGAAGTGGCGAGCTCAGGCAGTGACGTGCTGACAGCGACGATGGTCAGGCCGATGATCCGCTCCGACAACCCAAAATCGGTGGCGACCGCAACCGCTGCACCCAGCAACAAGTGCCCGGCGTACACCAGCATCGCCAGTCCGGCGACGATCATCAGCAAGCTGCTCAGCCATGGCGCTTGCGGGTGGTGGTCATGGCTTGATACCGGCCGTGCCGAGTGTCGCGACTGGCGCAGCAACAAGCCCAGGTAAATCGCCAGAGCGGCAAGCAATATCACGCCGTCGGCCCGGGTCAGTTCTTCATTCCAGGCGAGTAGGAAAACCAACAGGCTGGCACCGATCATCAACGGAATATCCAGACGCACCAGTTGTCGGGAAACCCTCAACGGAATGATCAGCGCGGACAATCCGAGGGTGACAAGGATGTTGAAAATGCTGCTGCCGATCACACTGCCGACCGCGATGTCGGCGTTGTGCGCCAGGGTGGCTTGCAGGCTGACCGCCATCTGCGGGGCGCTGCTGCCGAGGGCGACGATGGTCAGGCCGATGATCAGCGGGCGTATGTGCAACCGTGCGGCAATGCGTACGGCGGCGCGCACCATCAATTCGGCGCCGACAATCAGCAGGAGCAATCCGCTGAGCAATTCGATCACGCTGATCAGGGGTAAATCGGCTAATCCGAAAATGGTCGGGGCTCCATCGGTCAGTCGTCGAGGGCTTGTACGCGAACCCGTGCGGTGCCGCTTTTGAGCATGCCCAAACGTTCGGCGGCTTCATGGGACAGGTCGATCAGGCGTCCACGGCTGTACGGGCCGCGATCATTGATGCGGACCACGCAGGACTTGTCGTTGTTCAGATTGGTGATCTTCACCCGCGTGCCAAAAGGCAACTGACGATGGGCGGCGGTCATGGAATTCTTGTTGAAACGTTCGCCGCTGGCGGTACGTTTGCCTTGGTGTTTGGCGCCGTAATACGAAGCCACGCCGGTTTTGTCGTAGCCGTGTGGATCGACAGTGTCGGTGCTGGCGCAACCGGCCAGGAGCGAGAGGAGGGCGCAAAGTCCAAGTAGACGCTTCATTTGAAAGCTTCCGAAAACAAATGTGGGAGCGACGGTGCGGCGGTCCGACTTGGTCGCGATTGACATTCTGACAGTCAACTCATCGTTGAGTGCCGGACCGCAACCGCGAGCAGGTCGAATCGTCGCACCGTCGCTCCCGCAGGGAATGGAGCCAGATTTTAGAGCTGGCTCCATCCTCATCAGCCTTCGAGCTTACTTTTCAGCAGTTCGTTGACCTGTTGCGGGTTGGCCTTGCCTTTGGAGGCTTTCATGGCCTGACCGACGAAGAAGCCGAACATTTTGCCGCGCTTGGCTTCGTCTGCCGCACGGTATTGCTCGACCTGCTCGGCGTTGGCCGCGAGCATTTCGTCCAGTACCGCCGAGATGGCGCCGGTGTCGGTCACTTGCTTGAGGCCGCGCTTGTCGATGATCTCGTCCGCGCTGCCTTCGCCGTTGGCCATCGCTTCGAACACCACCTTGGCGATCTTGCCGGAGATGGTGTTGTCCTTGATGCGCAACAGCATGCCACCCAGAAGCTCGGCGGAAACCGGCGACTCTTCGATGTCCAGGCCTTGCTTGTTGAGCAGGCTACCCAACTCGACCATCACCCAGTTCGCCGCCAGTTTGGCATCGCCGCCAATGCTCGCGACTTTTTCGAAGTAGTCGGCTTGCTCACGGCTGGTGGCCAGGACGCTGGCATCGTAGACCGACAGGCCGAATTGCTCCTGGAAGCGCTCGCGTTTCTGCGGTGGCAATTCCGGCAGGGTGGCGCGCACGTCGTCAAGGAACGAGTTCTCGATGACTACCGGCAGCAGGTCCGGATCGGGGAAGTAACGGTAGTCGTTGGCTTCCTCTTTGCTGCGCATCGGACGGGTTTCGTCCTTGTTCGGATCGTACAGGCGGGTCTGCTGGATCACTTTTCCGCCGTCTTCGATCAGCTCGATCTGACGCTGGATCTCGGAGTTGATCGCCTTCTCGATGAAACGGAACGAGTTGACGTTCTTGATCTCGCAGCGGGTGCCGAATTCGACCTGGCCTTTCGGACGGATCGACACGTTGCAGTCGCAACGCAGCGAACCTTCGGCCATGTTGCCGTCGCAGATACCCAGGTAGCGCACCAGCGCGTGGATCGCCTTGACGTAAGCCACGGCTTCCTTGGCGCTGCGCATGTCCGGCTCGGAGACGATTTCCAGCAACGGCGTGCCGGCACGGTTCAGGTCGATGCCGCTGGCGCCGCTGAATTCTTCGTGCAGGCTCTTGCCGGCGTCTTCTTCCAGATGCGCGCGGGTGATGCCGACGCGTTTGACCGTGCCGTCTTCGAGGGCGATGTCCAGGTGGCCCTTGCCGACGATCGGCAATTCCATCTGGCTGATCTGATAGCCCTTCGGCAGATCCGGGTAGAAATAGTTTTTACGGGCGAACACGTTGTGCTGGCCGATCTCGGCGTCAATCGCCAGACCGAACATCACCGCCATGCGCACCGCTTCCTGGTTCAGCACCGGCAATACGCCAGGCATGCCCAGGTCGATCAGGCTGGCCTGGGTGTTCGGCTCGGAACCGAAAGTAGTTGAACTACCGGAAAAGATTTTCGACCGGGTGGTGAGCTGGGTGTGAATCTCCAGCCCGATCACGACTTCCCATTGCATGTGTGTCTCCTCAGAAGCCTTTGCTGGGGATTTTGAAACGTCGCGAGCGAAGGTAAGGCAAGGCGAAAACTGGCGAGTAAGCGGAGTTGACTTTAGTCAATGAGCATTACGAGCCAGTTTTCAACGCAGCATTACCGAGCGCAGCAGTTTCAAAACCCCTGCGGGGTGCGGGTGTGCCAGTCAGTGTGTAACTGATACTGGTGGGCAACGTTCAACAGGCGGCCTTCCTGGAAATACGGGGCGAGCAACTGCACGCCGACCGGCAGGCCATCGACAAAACCTGCAGGCATGGACAAGCCCGGCAGACCGGCGAGGTTGGCGGTGATGGTGTAGACGTCTTCCAGGTACGCAGCGACCGGGTCGCTGTTTTTGGCGCCGAGCTTCCAGGCCGGGTTCGGCGTGGTTGGGCCGAGGATGATGTCGACCTCATTGAAGGCCGCCATGAAGTCGTTCTTGATCAAGCGACGAATCTTCTGCGCCTTGAGGTAGTAGGCGTCGTAGTAACCGGCGGACAGCGCATAGGCGCCAACCATGATCCGGCGCTGAACTTCCGGGCCGAAGCCTTCGCCACGGGAGCGCTTGTACAGGTCTTCCAGGTTTTTCGGGTCTTCGCAGCGGTAGCCGAAACGCACGCCGTCGAAACGCGACAGGTTGGAAGAGGCTTCCGCCGGGGCGATCACGTAGTACGCAGGGATCGCGTGCTGCATGTTCGGCAGGCTGATTTCCTTGACCACCGCGCCGAGCTTTTTCAATTCTTCAACGCTGGCCATGACCAGATCGGCGATGCGTGGGTCGAGACCGGCGCTGAAGTATTCCTTCGGCACGCCGATGCGCAGGCCTTGCAGCGAACCGTTGAGGCCGGCGCTGTAATCAGGCACGGGTTCGTCGATGCTGGTGGAGTCATTTGGATCGAAGCCAGCCATGCCTTGCAGCAGGATCGCACAGTCTTCGGCGGTGCGGGCCAATGGGCCGCCCTGATCGAGGCTGGACGCGTAGGCAATCATGCCCCAGCGCGAAACGCGACCGTAGGTCGGTTTCAGGCCGGTGAGGTTGGTCAGTGCTGCTGGCTGACGGATCGAACCGCCGGTGTCGGTGCCGGTGGCCGCTGGCAACAGACGAGCGGCAACCGCCGCAGCGGAGCCGCCGGACGAACCGCCAGGCACGTGTTCCAGGTTCCACGGGTTTTTCACCGCGCCGTAGTAGCTCGACTCGTTGGCCGAACCCATGGCGAATTCGTCCATGTTGGTCTTGCCCAGGGTCACGGCCCCGGCAGCGGCCAGTTTGGCGACGACAGTGGCGTCGTACGGTGCCTTGAAGTTGTCGAGCATCTTCGAGCCGCAGCTGGTGCGAATGCCCTGGGTGCAAAACAGGTCCTTGTGGGCGATCGGCGCGCCGAGCAGGGCGCCGCTCTCACCATTGGCCCGGCGGGCGTCAGCGGCTTTCGCCTGCGTCAGCGCCAGGTCCTCGGTGAGGCTGATGAAACTGTTGAGCTGCGGATCGAGCTGGGCGATGCGCGCCAGCAGGACTTTGGTCAGCTCTTCGGAGGAAAACTTTTTATCGGCGAGTCCGCGGGCGATCTCGGCCAGAGTCAATTGATGCATTGCAGGCTCTTTCCCTTTAGTCGATGACTTTCGGAACCAGGTACAGGCCGTTTTCGACCGCTGGTGCGATGGACTGGTAGGCCTCGCGGTGATTGGTCTCGGTCACGACGTCTGCACGCAGGCGCTGGCTGGCTTCCAGTGGGTGGGCCAGCGGTTCGATACCGTCGGTATTGACCGCCTGCATTTCGTCGACCAGCCCGAGAATGCTGTTGAGGGCCGAAGTGATGTGTGGAAGATCGGCATCATTGAGGCCAAGGCAGGCCAGATGAGCGATTTTTTCCACGTCGGAGCGTTCTAGCGCCATTGGGATTCTCCAGTGGAAAACAAAACGGACCGCGTCCGTGTGTTAGATTGTCGGAACACTACCGCACTTCTACGGTCATAAGGCCGCGATTGTGGGGCTTGGTGCACAGAAAAGCGGCCAATTTAACATATTGGCGCCTTGCCCAAAATCCCTGTCGTTGTTAGAGTTTGCCGCACTTTTTTACCCACGCGTTGCCTAGGGTCCCTTTCCCATGTTCAAGAAACTGCGTGGCATGTTTTCCAGCGATCTTTCCATTGACCTGGGCACTGCCAACACCCTTATTTACGTGCGCGAGCGCGGTATCGTCCTGAATGAGCCCTCCGTTGTGGCCATTCGGACACACGGTAACCAGAAAAGTGTCGTTGCTGTCGGCACCGAAGCCAAGCGCATGCTCGGCCGTACACCGGGCAACATCGCTGCCATTCGTCCGATGAAGGACGGCGTGATCGCTGACTTCAGCGTGTGCGAAAAAATGCTGCAGTACTTTATCAACAAGGTTCACGAAAACAGCTTCCTGCAGCCTAGCCCTCGCGTGTTGATCTGCGTTCCATGCAAATCCACCCAGGTTGAGCGTCGTGCCATCCGTGAATCGGCCCTTGGCGCCGGTGCCCGTGAAGTATTCCTGATCGAGGAGCCAATGGCCGCTGCGATCGGTGCCGGCCTGCCGGTTGAAGAAGCTCGCGGTTCGATGGTCGTGGATATCGGTGGCGGTACCACTGAAATCGCGCTGATCTCCCTGAACGGCGTGGTTTACGCCGAATCCGTACGCGTTGGCGGCGACCGTTTCGACGAAGCGATCATCACCTACGTGCGTCGCAACTACGGCAGCCTGATCGGCGAATCCACCGCCGAGCGCATCAAGCAGGAAATCGGTACGGCCTACCCGGGCGGCGAAGTTCGCGAAGTCGATGTTCGTGGCCGTAACCTGGCCGAAGGCGTTCCGCGCGCATTCACCCTGAACTCCAACGAAGTGCTGGAAGCTCTGCAAGAGTCCCTGGCGACCATCGTTCAGGCCGTGAAAAGCGCCCTGGAGCAATCGCCTCCGGAACTGGCTTCCGACATCGCCGAGCGTGGCCTGGTACTGACCGGTGGTGGCGCCTTGCTGCGTGACCTGGACAAATTGCTGGCCCAGGAAACCGGTCTGCCGGTGATCGTTGCCGAAGACCCGCTGACCTGCGTTGCTCGCGGCGGTGGCCGTGCATTGGAAATGATGGATAAACACACCATGGACCTGCTTTCCAGCGAATAAGTCGCCGGATCGCCTCTATGCTGTTGAGCGCGCAGGCGGCACTTTGCAGTGCTGCCTGTTCGCGTTTATCTTCTGTCAGTCTGCATCCAGGCCGGATTGCCGCCGTATGAATAAACAGAACATTTGCCTGGAAGGAGCGGCTTATTAAACCGCTTTTCACCAAGGGCCCTTCACTGGGCGTGCGCCTGTTGGTGCTGGTCGTGCTATCGGTCGCGCTGATGGTGGTCGATGCCCGTTTCAGTCTGCTCAAGCCTGCACGCAGCCAGATGTCGCTGGTGCTGATGGACGCCTACTGGATCACTGACCTGCCTGGACGACTGTGGGAAGGCGTTGCCAGTCAGTTTGGCAGCCGGACCGAACTCGTCGCCGAAAACGAAAAACTCAAAAGCGAAAACCTGCTGTTGCAGGGGCGCATGCAGAAGCTTGCCTCCCTGACTGAGCAGAATGTTCGGCTGCGCGAGTTGCTCAACTCGTCGGCACTGGTCAACGAGAAGGTCGAAGTGGCCGAGTTGATCGGCATGGACCCCAACCCCTTCACCCATCGCATCATCATCAACAAAGGTGAGCGTGACGGCGTGGTCCTCGGCCAGCCAGTGCTCGATGCCCGTGGCCTGATGGGCCAGGTGGTCGAGTTGATGCCCTACACCTCCCGTGTCTTGCTGCTGACCGATACCACCCACAGTATTCCGGTGCAGGTGAACCGTAACGGTTTGCGGGCGATTGCCAGCGGCACCGGTAACCCGGAACGTCTCGAGTTGCGGCATGTGGCCGATACCGCCGACATCAAGGAAGGCGACTTGCTGGTCAGTTCCGGTCTCGGCCAACGTTTCCCGGCCGGTTATCCGGTGGCGACGGTCAAGGAAGTGATTCACGATTCCGGCCAGCCGTTTGCCATTGTCCGCGCCATTCCGACCGCCGCCTTGAACCGTAGCCGTTACCTGCTGTTGGTGTTCAGCGACAACCGGACTGCCGAAGAGCGCGCCAACGACGCCGCCCAGGCTCAGGAAAGCCTGGACGCGCAGGGCGGTGGGCCGATCATTCCGGCGACGGTGCCGAAACTGGTCAATCCGGCAGCCCCGGCTGTGCCGGCCGCTGCACCCGCGGCGCCTGCCACGGCGACCCCGGCAACTGCTGCGCCGGCAAAACCGGCCACCACGCCAGCCAAACCGGCGGCCGCTAAACCGCCGGCCACCAAGCCCGTTGCTGCGAAGCCTGCCGCCAAGCCGCCGGCCTCTGCGCCGGCCACTCCTGTGGGAAGAGAATAATGGCCGGTGTAAAAGCATCCCGAAACGGCTGGATAGTCTGGCTGACGTTCGCCGTCGGTCTGCTGTTGAGCGTTTCGCCTCTGCCGCAATTCATGGAAATCCTGCGCCCGCTGTGGCTGGCCTTGTTGCTGGCATTCTGGGCGTTGAACCTGCCTCAGACCGTCGGGATGGTGACGGCGTTTTGCCTGGGGCTGGCTGAAGACGTGCTCTACGGTACCTTGCTGGGGCAGAACGCCTTGATCCTGACCCTCATCACCTACCTGGTGCTGGCGCTGCAGCAACGTCTGCGGATGTTCCCGATGTGGCAACAGAGCCTGGTGATCCTGGTGATCTTCGGCCTCGCCCAGCTTGTACAACTATGGCTCAGTGCCTTGACCGGCAATCGTCAGCCGACGCTGGCGCTGGTGCTGCCGGCACTGGTCAGTGCATTGCTCTGGCCCTGGATCAGTTTCGGTTTGCGCGGATTGCGTCGACGCTACAAAATCAATTGATTCGCTCAGGCATTAGACAGGGAGAGGTCTTGATGAAACGGTTGTACCTCGCCTCTGGCTCGCCGCGTCGGCGTGAATTGCTCACGCAGATCGGCGTTCCGTTCTCCGCCGTCAGTGCGGACATCGATGAAACCCCTATAGCTCAAGAATCCCCATCGGCCTACGTCGAGCGCCTGGCGCGCGGCAAGGCCGAGGCCGGGCGCGGCGGCGTCGTGTCTGACGAACCGTTCTGCGTGCTCGGCGCCGATACCGCCGTGGTGCTCGATGGAAAAATTCTCGGCAAACCGGTTGATCAAGCGGATGCGTGCGCCATGCTGATGATGTTGTCAGGGTGTGAGCATGAGGTCCTGACCGCGATTGCCGTGCTCGATGGCGAACGTTGCGAGTCCTGGGTTGTCACCAGTCGGGTGCGATTTCGTGCTATCAGTCGCGATGAAGCCGCGGCCTACTGGGCCAGCGGCGAACCACGGGACAAGGCGGGCGGTTATGGCATTCAAGGACTGGGTGCGGTGTTTGTCGCCGGGCTCAATGGAAGTTATTCAGCGGTAGTCGGACTACCGCTTTGCGAAACCGCGGAACTGCTCGGCCATTTCGGCATACCCTGTTGGCAACCCCGGAACGCGCTTTAAGCGTCGTCCTGAACAGATGCGGCCATTATCGTGAACATGCCTGAACGAGACCCTGCCATGAGTGAAGAGATCCTGATCAACATCACGCCGATGGAATCACGCGTGGCGGTGGTCGAAAACGGTGTCCTGCAAGAGGTCCATGTCGAGCGCACGCAAAAGCGCGGGATCGTCGGCAACATCTATAAAGGCAAAGTCGTGCGGGTATTGCCGGGGATGCAGGCAGCATTCGTCGATATCGGCCTGGATCGTGCTGCATTCATTCATGCGTCGGAAATTTCCCTGCGCGAAGGCCCGGCGGTCGAGAGCATCAGTGCACTGGTGCACGAAGGCCAGAGCCTGGTGGTGCAAGTGACCAAGGACCCGATCGGTTCCAAGGGCGCGCGCCTGACCACTCAGCTGTCGATCCCTTCGCGTTACCTGGTGTACATGCCACGCACGGCCCATGTCGGCATTTCCCTGAAGATCGAAGACGAGGCCGAGCGCGAGCGACTCAAGCAAGTGGTCACCGATTGCGTGGCCAAGGAAGGGATCAAGGAAGCTGGCGGTTTCATTCTGCGCACGGCAGCCGAAGGCGCCGGCGCCGATGAAATCCTCATGGACATCCGCTACCTGCGAAGGCTCTGGGATCAGATCAGCGCCCAGATCAAAACCATCAGCGCGCCCAGCGTGATCTACGAAGACCTCGGTTTGGCGCTGCGCACCCTGCGTGATCTGGTGAGCCCGAAAATCGAGAAGATCCGTATCGACTCCCGGGAAACCTTCCAGAAAACCACGCAATTCGTCGCCGAATTGATGCCCGAGATTGCCGACCGTCTGGAGCATTACCCGGGCGAGCGGCCGATTTTTGACCTGTATGGCGTCGAAGACGAAATCCAGAAGGCTCTCGAGCGCAAGGTCCCGCTCAAGTCCGGCGGTTACCTGGTGGTCGACCCGGCGGAAGCCATGAGCACCATCGACGTCAACACCGGGGCGTTCGTCGGCCATCGCAACCTCGAAGAAACCATTTTCAAGACCAACCTCGAAGCCGCGACAGCCATCGCTCGTCAATTGCGCCTGCGCAACCTCGGCGGAATCATCATCATCGACTTCATCGACATGGAAGATGAAGAACACCAGCGCCAGGTGTTGCGCACGCTCGAAAAGCAACTGGAGCGCGATCACGCCAAGACCAACATCATCGGTATCACCGAACTGGGCCTGGTGCAGATGACCCGCAAGCGCACCCGCGAAAGCCTTGAACAAGTGTTGTGCGAGCCGTGCAACGCCTGTCAGGGGCGCGGCAAGCTCAAGACCCCGGAAACCGTTTGCTACGAAATCTTCCGCGAAATCCTGCGTGAAGCACGCGCCTATCAGGCGGAAGGCTATCGTGTATTGGCAAACCAGAAAGTGGTGGACCGCCTGCTCGACGAAGAGTCGGGCAACGTCGCCGAGCTGGAAGGGTTTATCGGGCGCACCATCCGCTTTCAGGTCGAAACCATGTATTCCCAGGAACAATACGACGTGGTGCTGCTCTGAAGCGTATCGTTTTGATTGTTCGAGAATGGCTGGCCTCAGCTTTTTGCAAAAATTTTGCCATGGGGGCCACCTGACATGGACCGTCTGACACGCATTTTGGCCGCACTGACCCGCTGGGGTCTGGGCCTGTGCGCGTTGGTTTTGGTGTTGATGGCGCTCTACGTCAGCCTGGGCCGGGAGCTGACGCCGTTAGTCGCCGAGTACCGTGCCGACATAGAAACCAAAGCCAGCGATGCCTTGGGCATGCCGTTGCAGATCGGCGAGCTCGAAGGCAACTGGAGTGGATTCGCCCCCATACTGATGGCGCATGACGTGACGGTCGGCGAGGGCGCCAATGCCTTGCACCTGGATCAGGTGCGTGCGGTGCCTGACCTTTGGGCCAGCCTGCTGGCCCGTCAGGTACGCATCGCTCATCTGGAGCTCAGCGGCCTGAAGATCAGCGTCAAGGAGGGTAACGACGGTCAATGGGCACTGGAAGGTTTGCCGGTGCAGCAGGACCAGCCAACCGATCCGGAACAGTTGCTCAATCGCATGCAGATGATCCAGCAATTGTCGGTGCTGGACAGCCAGGTGACCTTGCAGCCGTTTGCACAGTCGCCGCTGACCCTGACCTACGTCGGCCTCAATCTGAAAACCGGGGCGTCGCGGCAGCGGCTCGACGCGCGGCTGACGCTGCCCGACGGCCAGCCCGTGGCCATGAGCCTGCGTACCCGCATTCGAGCCAGTCAATGGCAGGACGGTGAAGCCGAGGCCTATCTGAGCCTGCCGCAAAGTGACTGGTCGAAGTGGTTGCCCGAGCGAGTGACCCAAGAGTGGAGTTTCTCTGAGATCAAAGCCGGTGGCGAGCTTTGGCTGACCTGGGGCAAAGGCACCTTGCAAAGCGCTGCGGTGCGTTTGAATGCGCCACAACTCAAGGGTGCCTATGCCGAGCGCAAGCAGATCCAGATCAACAATCTGGCCCTGAACGGCTACTTCCAGCGCAGTGCCGAAGGCGCGTCAGTGACTCTCGATTCCCTGGCGATGAACCTCGGCGAGACCCG
The DNA here is from genome assembly GCF_056400405.1 of Pseudomonas sp. P5_B3. Classification (NCBI taxonomy): domain Bacteria; kingdom Pseudomonadati; phylum Pseudomonadota; class Gammaproteobacteria; order Pseudomonadales; family Pseudomonadaceae; genus Pseudomonas; species Pseudomonas sp. P5_B3. Next base: position 135,692 of record NZ_JBFULI010000003.1, read on the forward strand.
CTGGGAAACGCATTTGCAGCTCAAGCAAAACGCGGCCACTGATAAAACCGAAGAGCTCTGGCACCTGCAAGCCGACCGGGTCGATCTCACTCCGCTGACCCCGCTGCTCAACGCTATGGCGCCGTTGCCAGAAGGTTTTGCCACGGTCGTCGAGCGGCTCAAAGTCACGGGCAGCCTGCGTAACGTGCTGGTCGACTTGCGCCCCAATGCCACAGACGACAGCAAGTTCGGCTTTGCCGCCAATCTCGACCAGGTAGGCTTCGATGCCTATCACGGTGCGCCGGCGGCGCGAAATGTCAGCGGCAGCATCAGTGGTGATCTGGGGCGCGGCGAATTGCGCATGGACAGCAAGGATTTCATGCTGCATCTGGACCCTATTTTCGCCAAGCCATGGCAGTACATTCAGGCCAATGCGCGGCTGACCTGGAAGCTCGATAAAGAAGGTTTCACCCTGATTGCGCCGTACCTGAAGGTGCTGGGCGAGGAAGGCAAGATCGCCGGCGACTTCCTGATTCGCCTGCATTTCGATCACACCCAGGAAGACTACATGGACCTGCGGGTTGGCATGGTGGACGGAGACGGTCGCTACACCGCCAAGTACCTGCCGGCAGTCCTCAGCCCGGCGCTGGACGAATGGCTGCGTACCGCGATTCTCAAGGGCGCGGTGGATCAAGGCTTCTTCCAGTATCAAGGGTCGCTCAGCCACGGTGCCGCAGACGAGGATCGCAGCATCAGCCTGTACTTCAAGGTTCACGATGCCGAACTGGCCTTCCAGCCGGGCTGGCCTCATGTCAGCAAGGTCAGCGGCGATGTGTTTGTCGAAGACAGCGGCGTGCGGATTCTGGCCAGCAAGGGCCAGTTGCTCGATACCCAGGTCAACGATGTTTACGTCGACATTCCCCATGTACCTGCCGGGCAGAACGTTCATTTGTTCCTCGATGGAGGATTTGCCGGCGGTTTGGGCGATGGCCTGAAAATCCTCCAGGAAGCGCCGATCGGTACCGGGGCAACCTTTGCCGGGTGGGAAGGCGAGGGTGATCTGCAAGGTAAGTTGAAGCTGGATATTCCGCTGGCGAAAGGCGAGGAGCCGAAGATCCTCGTCGACTTCAAGACCGCCAAGGCGCGCTTGAAACTGGCTGAACCTGTGCTGGAGTTGACCCAGCTCAAAGGTGATTTCCGTTTCGACAGTGCCAAGGGCCTGAGTGGACAGAGCATCAGCGCACGGGCGTTCGACAAGCCGGTCACCGCACAGATTTTTGCCGACGGCAGCCCGGGTAAGCTCAATACCCGGGTGACCGCGTCGGGCCAGGTCGAGGTCAGGAAGCTGACCGACTGGCTGAAGGTGACCCAGCCTCTGCCGGTGACCGGCGTGATCCCGTATCAACTGCAACTGACCCTGGATGGTGCCAATAGCCAGTTGAGGGTCAATTCCAGCCTCAAGGGTGTGGCCGTCGATTTGCCTGCACCGTTCGGCATGACTTCCGAGGCTGGGCGCGACACGACGTTCCGCATGACCTTGCAGGGCGACGAGCGGCGCTATTGGGTCAACTACGGGGACCTGGCGAGTTTCACGTTCGCCGCACCGGCCAGCAATTTCGCCGACGGTCGCGGGGAATTGTCCCTCGGTGGCGGCGAGGCCGTGTTGCCTGACACCAAAGGCCTGCGGATACGGGGCGTATTGTCGGAGCTGGACGTTGGCCCGTGGAAGGATCTGGCGGATAAATACGCCGGAGAGGACCCCGGCGGCAGCGCCAGGCAATTGCTCAGCGGCGCGGACTTCAAGGTGGACAAGCTTAGCGGTATCGGCACCACGCTCGACCAGGCCTCGATTCAGCTGATGCGCAAACCTTCCGCCTGGGCGCTGCAACTCGACAGCCAGCAGATCAAGGGCAGCGCGAGCTTGCCCGATGCGAAAGCCTCGCCGATCACGATCAATCTGCAAACCGTGCGTCTGCCGGCACCGGACCCGGCCGTGCTGGCCGATGAAAACTCGCCGGATCCGCTGGCGTCGGTGGACCCGACGAAAATCCCCGCGATGGACATCACCATCAATCAGTTATTCCAGGGGCAGGATCTGGTAGGGGGCTGGTCGCTGAAGATTCGTCCTACGCCCAAAGGCATCGTGTTCAACTCGCTGGACCTGGGCCTCAAGGGCATACTGTTGGTGGGCAGCGGTGGCTGGGAAGGCATGCCCGGCGCCAGCAACAGCTGGTACAAGGGACGCATCAGCGGCAAGAACCTCGCCGATGTGCTCAAGGGCTGGGGGTTTGCGCCGAGCGTCACCAGCAAGGACTTTTATATGGATGTCGATGGCCGCTGGCCCGGCTCGCCAGCCTGGGTGGCGACCAAGCGTTTCTCCGGCTCGCTCGATGCGACGCTCAATCAGGGCCAGTTCGTCGAAGTCGAAGGCAGTGCCCAGGCGCTGCGGGTATTTGGTTTACTCAACTTCAACTCCATCGGCCGGCGCCTGCGCCTGGACTTCTCCGACCTGTTCGGCAAAGGTCTGAGTTATGACCGGGTCAAAGGGCTGCTGGTTGGGACCAATGGCGTGTATGTCACCCAGGAGCCGATCCGGCTGACCGGCCCTTCGAGCACTATTGAACTGGACGGCACCCTGAACATGGTGGCCGATCAGATCGATGCGAAACTGATGGTGACCTTGCCGGTGACCAATAACCTGCCGATTGCCGCACTGATCGTCGGTGCACCCGCGGTCGGCGGGGCACTGTTCCTGATCGACAAGCTGATCGGCGACCGGGTCTCCCGTTTCGCCAGTGTGAAGTACAGGGTCCAAGGGCCGTGGAAAGAGCCGAAAATCACCTTCGACAAGGCTTTTTGAGGTCCTTTTTCAAAAGGCACTCGGCAAGTCTATGGAGTAGCATGGCCGCATACGATTCCAGGAGTGCGCCATGTCTGTAGCGGTGATTCAAATGGTCAGCCAGAGCGATGTGCTGGCTAATCTGGCCCAGGCCCGTCGACTGCTCGAACAAGCGGCCGCCGGTGGCGCGAAGCTCGCGGTATTGCCGGAAAACTTTGCCGCCATGGGCCGGCGCGACGTTGCCGACATCGGGCGCGCCGAAGCCTTGGGCGAAGGCCCGATCCTGCCCTGGTTGAAACAGACCGCACGCGACCTCAAGTTATGGATTGTGGCCGGCACGTTGCCATTGCCGCCGGTGGATCAGCCAACGGCGAAAGCCCATGCCTGTTCGTTGCTGGTCGATGACCAGGGCGAAACGGTGGCGCGCTACGACAAGCTGCACCTGTTCGATGTGGACGTGGCGGACAATCGTGGCCGTTATCGCGAATCCGATGACTATGCTTATGGCAACGCAGTGGTCGTGGCGGACACGCCCGTCGGCCGGGTTGGCCTGACGGTCTGCTATGACCTGCGCTTTCCCGAGCTGTACAGTGAATTGCGCGCGGCCGGCGCGGAACTGATTACCGCCCCTTCGGCCTTCACCGCGGTGACCGGCGCGGCGCATTGGGATGTGCTGATACGTGCGCGGGCCATCGAGACGCAATGTTATGTGCTCGCCGCGGCCCAGGGCGGGACGCATCCGGGGCCACGGGAAACCTTTGGCCATGCCGCCATCGTCGACCCTTGGGGGCGTGTGCTGGCGCAACAGGATCAAGGCGAGGCCGTACTACTGGCCGAACGCGATAGCAGCGAACAGGCGTCCATCCGGGCGCGGATGCCGGTGTCCAGTCACCGGCGATTTTTCTCGCAGGGCGCCCAGCGACCTGCATCAGAACGACGAATTTAAGGCGTAAAGCATATGAGCGAGTTGTTGTCCTCAGTCAGTGAACACCTGCTGGCGCCCGGTGGCGTCACGATCGAGAGCCTGCAAGGCGTGCTCGGCGACTTGGCCGGGCCAGGCATCGATGCCGCCGACCTGTATTTCCAGGGGCAGATCTCCGAGTCCTGGGCGCTGGAAGACGGCATCGTCAAGGAAGGCAGCTTCAACCTTGACCAAGGTGTAGGTGTGCGTGCGCAATCGGGTGAAAAAACCGGTTTTGCCTACAGCAATGCCATCACACTTGAGGCCTTGGGCGCGGCGGCGCGTGCCGCCCGTTCGATTTCCCGGGCCGGGCAGCACGGCACCGTACAGGCATTCACCAGCCAGGACGTCGCGCAGTTATATGCACCGGACAATCCCCTGGAAGTGCTGACCCGTGCCGAGAAAGTCGATTTGCTCAAGCGAGTTGACGCCGCGACCCGTGCCCTCGACCCACGCATCCAGCAAGTCACCGTGAGCATGGCCGGTGTCTGGGAGCGGATTCTGGTGGCTTCCACCGACGGCGGTCTGGCGGCGGATGTGCGCCCGCTGGTGCGGTTCAACGTCAGTGTGATCGTTGAGCAGAACGGTCGCCGCGAGCGCGGCGGTCATGGCGGTGGCGGGCGGACCGATTACCGTTATTTCCTCGGCGAAGACCGCGCCATGGGCTATGCCCGTGAAGCGTTGCGCCAGGCACTGGTCAACCTAGAAGCCATCCCGGCACCCGCTGGCACCTTGCCGGTAGTGCTCGGTTCCGGCTGGTCAGGCGTGCTGTTGCACGAAGCGGTCGGTCATGGTCTGGAAGGCGACTTCAACCGCAAGGGCAGTTCGGCCTACAGCGGGCGCATGGGCGAGATGGTTGCGTCGAAGCTGTGCACCATTGTCGATGACGGCACCCTGGCCGGTCGCCGCGGCTCGTTGAGCGTCGACGACGAAGGTACGCCGACCGAGTGCACCACGCTGATTGAAAACGGCGTGCTCAAAGGCTACATGCAGGACAAGCTCAACGCCCGCCTGATGGGCGTGGCGCGCACCGGTAACGGCCGTCGCGAATCCTACGCGCACCTGCCGATGCCACGCATGACCAACACCTACATGCTCGCCGGCGAAAGCGACCCGGCGGAAATCATCGCCTCGGTAAAACGCGGCATCTACTGCGCCAACCTGGGTGGCGGTCAGGTGGACATCACCAGCGGCAAGTTCGTGTTCTCCACCAGCGAGGCGTACCTGATCGAGGACGGCAAGATCACCGCTCCGGTCAAGGGTGCGACCCTGATCGGCAACGGGCCGGAAGCCATGAGCAAGGTGTCGATGGTCGGTAATGACCTGTCGCTGGACAGCGGCGTGGGCACGTGTGGCAAGGATGGGCAGTCGGTGCCGGTGGGTGTCGGCCAGCCAACGCTGAAGATTGATGCGATCACCGTGGGTGGCACGGGTTCGTAAGAGGTGAGGCTGCGGGTGAGCTGCGAGGCAGCTCACCCGGTTCGAGAATTAACGCAGACCGCGTTGAGTCTCGTCCAGCTCACGGATGTACTTGAAGATTTTACGGCTGGCAGCAGGAGGCTTGTTTTGCGCCACCTCATGCTGGGCCTGACGGATCAGGGAGCGCAATTGCTGGCGGTCCGCGTCCGGGTAGTCGACGACGAATTTTTCCAGAACGGCATCGTCGCCGGCGATCAGACGATCGCGCCAGCGCTCCAGGTTATGGAAACGTTCGTTGTATTGACGGGTGGAGGCATCGAGTTGATCGAGCAGAACCAGAATGGCGGCAGTGTCCTGATCGCGCATCAGTTTGCCGATGAACTGAAGGTGCCGTTTACGCGCGATGTTCGCGGTGTGCTTGGGCGCATCGGCCAGAGCCCGACGCATTCCGTCGGTCAAGGGCAGTTTTGCCAGCAAGTCAGGCTTGAGTGTTGTAAGGCGCTCGCCAAGGTCAACCAGAGCATGCAGCTCGCGTTTAACCTGGGATTTGCTTTTTTCTCCCGTATCGAGGGAGTCGTCGTAAGAATCAACCATGGTGGCCGTCCGCAAAGAAACGCCGCCATGATAACCAGTCGGGGGCCGCTTGTCCGGCCCGGTCGCTCGATGACCGTTACCGAAAGCAGAATTTGAGTGGAGAACAGCATGAGTGCAGTTGAAAGCGTCGGCCCACAAGCGTTGCCGGCACTGCAGGAACAAGTCGAGCAGATCATCGCTGAAGCCAGGCGCCAGGGGGCCAGCGCCTGTGAAGTGGCGGTGTCACTGGAGCAGGGCTTGTCGACCACGGTGCGTCAGCGTGAAGTCGAAACGGTAGAGTTCAACCGCGATCAGGGTTTTGGCATCACCTTGTACGTCGGTCAGCGCAAAGGCTCGGCCAGCACATCGGCCAGTGGTCCGGAAGCGATTCGCGAAACCGTCGCCGCTGCACTGGCCATCGCCAAACACACTTCGGAAGACGAAGCCTCGGGCCTGGCGGATGCCGCGCTGATGGCGCGGGATATTCAGGATTTCGACCTGTTCCACCAATGGGACATCACTCCGGAACAAGCCATCGAACAGGCCCTGGCCTGCGAAGCCGCGGCGTTTGCTGCCGACAGCCGAATCAAGAATGCCGACGGCACCACCCTCAGTACCCATCAGGGTTGCCGCGTTTATGGCAATAGCCACGGGTTTATCGGCGGTTACGCATCGACTCGTCATAGCCTGAGCTGCGTGATGATCGCCGAGGCCGATGGCCAGATGCAGCGCGATTACTGGTACGACGTGAACCGCCAGGGCAACTTGCTTGCCGATCCGGTGAGCATCGGCCAGCGCGCTGCGCAACGGGCGGCGAGCCGACTGGGCGCGCGGCCGGTGCCGACTTGCGAGGTGCCGGTGCTGTTTTCCGCAGAGTTGGCAGGGGGGCTGTTCGGCAGTTTCCTGTCGGCGATTTCCGGCGGCAGCCTGTATCGAAAGTCTTCGTTCCTTGAGGGCACTCTCGGTCAGAAGCTGTTTCCGGAATGGCTGACCATCGACGAGCGTCCGCACTTGATGCGAGCCTTGGGCAGCGCGGCGTTCGATGGCGATGGCCTGGCAACCTATGCCAAACCGTTCGTCGAAAAAGGCGAGTTGGTGTCGTACATCCTCGGTACCTATTCCGGCCGCAAGCTCGGCATGCCGAGCACGGCCAATGCCGGCGGCGTGCACAACCTGTTCGTCACCCATGGCGATGAAGACCAGGCGGCCTTGCTGCGGCGCATGGGGCGCGGGCTGTTGGTCACCGAGTTGATGGGCCAGGGGCTGAACATGGTCACCGGCGACTATTCCCGTGGCGCGGCGGGTTACTGGGTCGAGAACGGCGAAATCCAGTTCGCGGTCCAGGAAGTGACCATCGCCGGGAACATGCGCGACATGTTCAAGCAGATCGTGGCCGTGGGTAATGATCTGGAGTTGCGCAGCAACATTCGCACAGGTTCGGTGCTGATCGAGCGGATGACGGTGGCGGGTAGCTAAGCCTTCCCGTTACACAAAAAAAAGGCGCGCCACCCATCCGGGTGGCGCGCCTTTTTTTGTGGAACTTTTGATGTTTATTCGCCTTCGTCGAAGTAGTTATTGATCAGGGCTACCAGCGCGTCCATCGCTTCCTGTTCCTGCTCGCCTTCCGTGCTCAGATAGATTTTGGTGCCCTTGCCGGCAGCGAGCATCATCATGGCCATGATGCTTTTGCCATCTACTGTGGATTCAGGTGTGCGTCCTACCCTGATCGTGCAGTCCTTGAACTGGCCGGCGACCCCGACGAATTTTGCAGACGCTCGGGCATGCAGGCCCAGCTTGTTGATGATTTCGATTTCCAGAGCAGGCATCGCGATGTGAATCCTTTAGCTGAGGTCGCGGTGGCGAACCTGGACGTTCTTCAGGGTTTTTTGCAGCGCCTGCCCCAGACGCTCGGTCAGGTAGACGGAACGGTGATGTCCGCCAGTGCAGCCAATGGCAATGGTGACGTAGGCGCGGTTGCTGGCGGCAAAACGAGGCAGCCACTTTAGCAGGTATGTGGAAATGTCCTGGAACATCTCTTCGACATCCGGCTGTGCCGCCAGGTATTCGGCAACCGGTTGATCGAGCCCGGACTGCTCGCGCAATTCCGGTTTCCAGTAAGGGTTGGGCAGGCAACGCACATCGAACACCAGGTCGGCGTCCACCGGCATGCCACGCTTGAACCCGAAGGACTCCACCAGGAACGCAGTGCCCGGCTCGGGCTGATTCAACAGACGCAGTTTGATGGCGTCGCGCAGCTGGTACAGGTTCAGGCTGGTGGTGTTGATCTTGAGATCGGCGAGGTCGGCAATCGGCCCGAGCAGGTCGCTCTCGACGCTGATGGCTTCGGCCAACGAGCGGTTCGCGTTGGTCAGGGGGTGACGTCGGCGGGTTTCCGAGAAGCGCTTGAGCAGGGTTTCTTCGTCGGCATCCAGGTACAGCACATCGCACTGGATATGGCGGTTGCGGACTTCTTCGAGCAGCTCGGGGAAGCGTGACAGGTGGCTGGGCAGGTTGCGCGCGTCAATGGAAACGGCGACCAGCGGCTGTAGCAGCTCGGTATGAATCAAGGCTCGTTCGGCCAGTTCCGGCAGCAGACCGGCAGGCAGATTGTCGATGCAGTAGTAGCCGTTGTCCTCAAGAACGTTGAGGGCGGTGCTTTTACCTGAGCCGGAACGGCCACTGACGATGATCAAGCGCATGATTACTGACCGTTTTGCTCGTCCAGGACAACCTGATACAGGGCTTCGTTGCTTGCAGCATGACGCAGTTTTTCGCGAACTTCCTTGCGGTCGAGCATGCTGGCGATCTGTCGCAGCAGCTCAAGGTGCGCATCGGTGGCAGCTTGCGGGACCAGCAATACGAACAGCAGGTCAACCGGCGCGCCGTCGATGGCGTCGAAGTCGATAGGGGCGTCCAGGTGCATCAAAGCACTGATGGGCGAAACACAGCCCTTGAGACGGCAGTGTGGAATAGCGATGCCGTTGCCAAAACCGGTGGAGCCGAGTTTTTCACGGGCAATCAGCGCCTCGAAGACATCTTGCATCTCCAGGGCCGGCACTTCGCGGGCGATCAGATTGGCAATTTGTTCGAGGGCTTTCTTTTTACTGCCGCCCGGCACGTTCACCAGGGAACGGCCGGGGGTCAGGATACTTTCAAGTCGGATCATGGGTTGGGAGTGTTAACGACCGGTTGCGCCCTGGAGGAGGCTCTGGGTCTTTTCCTTATGCTTTTTGAGTTGTTTATCCAGCTTGTCGGTAAGTGCGTCGATCGCGGCGTACATATCGGTATGTTCCGCGTTGGCGACCACTTCATTCCCGGGAATATGCAACGTGGCTTCGATTTTCTGCTTCAGTTTTTCGACGGTCATCGTGACCTGCACATTAGTGATCCTGTCGAAATGTCGCTCCAATCGTTCGAGTTTTTCGCCGATGTAGGTGCGAAGAGGTTCGGTCACTTCCAGTTGGTGTCCACTGATGTTGACTTGCATACAGCTTCTCCTTCGTTGCCAGTGCATAAAGCGGCAGATCAGATGATCTGCCACTGGAACGCTGTGGCGTGGCCCTACATCAACCGCTTGCGTTCGCTCGAAGGCGCGATCCCGAGGGATTCGCGGTACTTGGCGACGGTGCGGCGAGCCACCTGAATGCCTTGTGCCTCCAGTAAACCAGCGATCTTGCTGTCACTCAATGGCTTTTTCTGATTTTCCGCGGCAACCAGTTTTTTGATGATCGCGCGGATCGCCGTGGACGAGCATTCGCCGCCTTCGGAGGTGCTGACGTGACTGGAGAAAAAGTACTTCAGTTCATAAATGCCCCGGGGGGTATGCATGAACTTCTGGGTGGTCACCCGTGAAATCGTCGACTCATGCATGCCGACCGCTTCGGCGATGTCATGCAGGACCAGCGGCTTCATGGCTTCGTCGCCATATTCGAGGAAACCACGCTGATGCTCGACGATCTGGGTGGCAACCTTCATCAGGGTTTCATTGCGGCTTTGCAGGCTCTTGATGAACCAGCGGGCTTCCTGCAACTGATTGCGCATGAACGTGTTGTCGGCGCTGGTGTCGGCGCGGCGCACGAAACCGGCGTACTGGGCGTTGACCCGCAGCCGTGGCACCGACTCCTGATTCAGCTCCACCAGCCAGCGCTCGTTGTCCTTGCGCACGATAACGTCAGGAACGACGTACTCGGCTTCGGTGGACTCGATCTGCGAACCCGGGCGCGGGTTGAGGCTCTGGACCAGCTCGATGACCTGGCGCAGTTCATCTTCCTTGAGCTTCATGCGGCGCATCAGCTGGCTGTAGTCGCGGCTGCCAAGCAAGTCGATGTAATCGGTGACCAGGCGCTTGGCCTCGGCCAGCCAAGGGGTCTTGGCGGGTAGCTGGCGCAATTGCAGCAGCAGGCATTCGCCCAGGTTACGGGCGCCGATGCCGGCGGGCTCGAATTGCTGGATGCGGTGCAGGACCGCTTCGATTTCGTCCAGTTCGATGTCCAGTTCCGGATCGAAGGCGTCGAGGATTTCCTCGAGGGTTTCGTCCAGGTAGCCCTGATTATTGATGCAGTCGATCAGGGTCACGGCGATCAGGCGATCGGTGTCGGACATCGGGGCCAGGTTCAGTTGCCACAGCAAGTGGCTTTGCAGGCTTTCGCCGGCCGAAGTGCGGGTGGTGAAGTCCCACTCGTCGTCGTCATTGCTGGGCAGGCTGCTGGCGCTGGTCTGGTAAACGTCTTCCCACGCGGTGTCGACGGGGAGTTCGTTGGGGATGCGCTCGTTCCAGTCACCCTCATCGAGGTTATCGACCGTCGGGGCGCTTTCCTGGTAGGAGGGTTCCTGGATGTCGGCGTTGGGCTTCTGTTCGGCGTTGTCGGCCAAGGGGTCGGTGTTATCGAAGTCGTCGCCTTCTTCCTGGCGTTCGAGCATCGGATTGGACTCCAGGGCCTCCTGGATTTCCTGCTGCAGGTCCAGGGTCGACAATTGGAGCAGGCGGATAGCCTGTTGCAGCTGCGGTGTCATCGTCAGCTGCTGGCCCATTCTCAAGACTAGCGATGGTTTCATGGCAGGGGCTTAACACCTTATTCGCCGGCGCACACGCGCCATCCACTACAGGGCGCCGGGGCGCCAAACTTAAGCAAATTATATGCCTGAAACTGAAGGGTTTGCCTAGAGCGCTGTAACAATAAAAGCTGCAAAGTTTTGTTGACAGGTTGCTCCGGCTGGCTCCTGAACATCTTTGAAGCGTCGGGTTTGCCTAGAGCGCTGTAACAATAAAAAAGAGTTGATTTTTTATCGAGACAAGCGCTTGTCGACTGCTCTGGTGCCTCGGTGTCTTACAGGCGGAATTCGTGGCCCAGGTACACTTCCTTCACCAGGTCGTTGGCCAGGATGGTTTCAGCGTCGCCTTCGGCGATCAGTTGGCCGTCGTTGACGATGTAGGCGGTTTCGCAGATATCCAGGGTTTCACGAACGTTGTGGTCGGTGATCAGCACGCCAATGCCTTTGGCCTTGAGGTGGTGAATGATCTGCTTGATGTCCCCGACCGAAATCGGGTCCACGCCGGCGAAGGGTTCGTCGAGGAGGATGAATTTCGGGTTGGTGGCCAGGGCCCGGGCGATTTCCACGCGACGGCGCTCACCACCGGACAGGCTCATGCCGAGGTTGTCGCGGATGTGGCTGATGTGGAATTCCTGCAGCAGGCTTTCCAGCTCCTTGCGACGACCGGCCTTGTCGAGTTCCTTGCGAGTCTCGAGGATGGCCATGATGTTGTCGGCCACCGACAGTTTGCGGAAGATCGATGCTTCTTGCGGCAGGTAGCCGATACCGGCCTTTGCGCGACCGTGCATCGGCTGGTGGCTGACGTCCAGGTCATCGATCAGGACGCGGCCCTGGTCGGCCTGTACCAGACCGACGATCATGTAGAAGCAGGTGGTCTTGCCGGCGCCGTTCGGGCCAAGCAGGCCGACGATCTGACCGCTGTCGATGGACAGGCTGACATCGCGCACGACCTGGCGGCTCTTGTAGCTCTTGGCCAGATGCTGAGCTTTCAGAGTTGCCATTACTGGGCCTTATTCTCGTCGGTTTTCTTCTTCGGCTGGATCACCATGTCGATACGCGGACGTGCCTCGGTGACCTTGCTGCCCGTGGCGCGACCGGCGCTGGCGAGCTTCTTGACCGTGTCGTAGACGATTTTTTCGCCCTGGGTGACGTTGTTGTCCTTGTCGACAACCTTGGCCTTGTCGATCAGTACGACCCGGTTTTGCGCGGCGTGATACTGGATCGTCACGCCCCAGCCCTGAACAGGCTTGGTATCGCCAGCGGTTTGCAGTTGCTCGAAGTACGCCAGGTTGCCCACCGAGGTCACTACGTCGATGTCGCCAGTCGGGGTGCGGGTGATGGTCACGGTGTTGCCGGTCACCTTCATCGAGCCCTGGGTGATGATCACGTCACCCTTATAGGTAGCAATACCTTGCTTGTCGTCCAGTTGGGCATCGTCGGCCTGAATGCGGATAGGCTGCTGTTGATCTTCCGGCAGAGCCCAGGCGCTCACGCTTCCCAGTGCTGCGCCCAGACTGAGCAAAATCGGGAGGGTTTTAACGAGCCTCATACTGTCCTCTTACGTTCGATAGCAGGTGTATCCTGCTTTCTTTCAAATACGCTTTCATTCCCTTGCCAGTCGATACACCGCCAGCGCCGTCGATTCTAACGTCTTGCTCGGTCTGCGCATATTGCTGCTGCGGGAACACGGTCATGCGGGTGCTGGTGATCAGGGTTTTACGGTTTTTCTCGTCGAAGCGCGTGATGCGCACGTCATCGATCAGCTCGACCTGTGTGCCATCAGGGTTGACCTCGCCGTGCAGGCTCTGGACGTGCCATKGGTATTCAGTGCCGCGGAATACATTCAGGTCGGGGTTGGTCAGCAATGTCACCTCGGTGGCTTTCAGGTGCTCGACCTTGTCCGACACCAGATCATATTGCAGCTTGCCGTCCGGCAGGTACTGCACGCTGTGGGCGTTGATGGCGTAATAGTCGATCGCGCTTTCATCGACCGGCGTTACCGGCTTGTCGAGGAAGCGTTCCGGGCTGATGTTCCAGTAGCCAACCGCGGCGAATATCGCTGCGATGCAACTGAACATCAGGGTGTTGCGAAATTTTTTGCTCAGCATAGTGGGCTCACAGGTACGCTGCATTGGCCGCATCGAGGCGGTCCTGGGCGCGCAGGATCAGTTCGCAGAATTCGCGAGCGGCGCCTTCACCACCACGGGCGAGGGTGATGCCGTGAGCGTGTTCACGCACGAAGCTGGCGGCATTGGCCACCGCCATGCCCAGGCCGACGCGGCGAATCACCGGCAGGTCCGGCAGGTCGTCGCCGAGGTAGGCCACCTGTTCATAGCTCAGGTTGAGTTGGGCCAGTAGTTCGTCGAGCACCACCAGTTTGTCCTCGCGCCCCTGATACAGATGCGGGATACCGAGGTTCCTGGCTCGCCGTTCGACCACCGGGGTCTTGCGGCCACTGATGATGGCGGTCTGCACGCCGGCGGCCATCAGCATCTTGATACCCTGACCATCGAGTGTGTTGAACGTCTTGAATTCGCTGCCGTCTTCGAGGAAGTACAGGCGGCCATCGGTCAACACGCCATCGACATCGAACACCGCCAGTTTGATCTGTTTGCCGCGTTGCAACAGGTCCGCACTCATTACATTACTCCTGCACGAAGCAAGTCGTGCATGTTCAGGGCGCCGACCGGGCGGTCTTCGCTGTCGACCACGACCAATGCGTTGATTTTATGGTCTTCCATGATTTTCAGCGCTTCGGCGGCGAGCATCTCGGCGCGCGCGGTCTTGCCATGGGCTGTCATGACCTGGTCGATGATGGCGTTGTGGATGTCGATACCGTGGTCCAGTGTGCGGCGCAAGTCGCCGTCGGTGAAGATTCCGGCCAGTTTGCCGTCGGCTTCCAGAATGACGGTCATGCCCAGGCCCTTGCGGGTCATTTCCATCAGGGCATCCTTGAGCAGGGTGCCGCGCTGGACCTGCGGCAGTTCCTGGCCTGCGTGCATGACATTTTCCACTTTCAGCAGCAGGCGTCGGCCGAGGGCGCCGCCGGGATGGGAAAAGGCGAAGTCTTCGGCGGTAAAGCCACGGGCTTCCAGCAGCGCGACTGCCAGGGCGTCGCCCATGACCAGGGCGGCGGTGGTCGACGAGGTCGGTGCCAGGTTCAGCGGGCAGGCTTCGTGCTCGACGTGAACATTCAAGTTGACCTCGGCGGCCTTGGCCAGCGCGGAGTCAGGATTGCCGGTCACGCTGATCAATTGAATGCCCAGGCGCTTGATCAGCGGCAGCAGGGTCACGATTTCATTGGTGGAGCCGGAGTTCGAGAGCGCCAGAATGATGTCGTCGCGGGTAATCATGCCCATGTCGCCGTGGCTGGCTTCAGCCGGGTGCACAAAAAATGCCGTGGTGCCGGTGCTGGCCAGAGTCGCGGCGATCTTGTTGCCGATGTGCCCCGACTTGCCCATGCCGACCACGACCACGCGGCCTTTGCTGGCCAGAATCATCTCGCAAGCGCGTACGAAATCAGCATCGATATGGGGCAGCAGGCCTTGCACGGCTTCTACCTCGAGGCGGATGGTGCGTTGTGCTGATCGAATCAGGTCGCTGGATTGGCTCATGTCAGAAATCGTATAGCCTGAAGAAAAGTCGGCGATTATAACGGTAATGATCGAATCCCTCACGCAAGTTCGTCGCGCATTGTTATTACCTGTTACGGGAAACCTTCTAAATGGGGCTTTCAACCGGTCATTCAGTTGAACATGCCCCGGCTTTGGCCTTGGGCGCGCAGCCTTTGCAGTGATATAGTTCGCCGCCAGTTCGGCCTGCCCGGGAGGGATGTGCTTTTGTCAGAAAGCCAGGCGTCCGAGTGAGAGGCTGCATCGCAAGGAGTTTAGATGAGTGCCGATAACGCCTACGCGGTCGAGCTGAAGGGACTGTCCTTCAAGCGCGGTGCGCGCAGCATTTTCAATAATGTCGATATCCGTATCCCGCGCGGCAAGGTCACAGGCATCATGGGGCCTTCCGGGTGTGGCAAGACCACGCTTTTGCGTCTGATGGGTGCCCAGTTGCGGCCTACCAGGGGCGAAGTCTGGGTCAACGGTCAGAATCTGCCAAAACTGTCGCGCAGCGACCTGTTCGATGCACGCAAGCATATGGGCGTGCTGTTTCAGAGCGGCGCACTGTTCACCGACCTCGATGTCTTCGAGAACGTCGCCTTTCCGTTGCGGGTCCATACGCAACTGCCGGATGAAATGATCCGCGACATCGTCCTGCTCAAGCTGCAGGCTGTGGGCTTGCGCGGTGCCATCGACCTGATGCCCGACGAGCTTTCCGGCGGCATGAAACGCCGTGTTGCGCTGGCCCGGGCGATTGCGCTCGACCCGCAGATCCTCATGTACGACGAACCCTTTGTCGGCCAGGACCCCATTGCAATGGGCGTTCTGGTGCGCCTGATTCGTTTGCTCAACGATGCTCTGGGCATCACCAGCATCGTGGTGTCCCATGATCTGGCCGAGACCGCGAGCATTGCCGATTACATTTATGTGGTGGGCGATGGTCAGGTGTTGGGGCAGGGGACGCCGGACGAGTTGATGAACTCGGATGAACCGCGCATTCGTCAGTTCATGACCGGCGAACCCGACGGCCCGGTCCCGTACCACTTTCCAGCGACGGATTACCGCGCAGATCTTCTGGGGAAGCGCTGATGCGCAGGATTTCATTGATAGAACGCGTTCGCCGCTTTGGCCAGGCCGGCATCGATGTGTTGGCGGTGTTCGGGCGTTCGAGCTTGTTCCTGTTCCATGCCTTGCTTGGCCGGGGCGGAATCGGTGGCGGTTTCGGGCTGCTGATCAAGCAGTTGCATTCGGTGGGCGTGATGTCCCTGGTGATCATCGTGGTCTCCGGGGTGTTCATCGGCATGGTGCTGGCGCTCCAGGGCTTCAACATTCTTTCCAGCTATGGTTCGGAGCAGGCCGTCGGGCAGATGGTGGCGCTGACGCTGCTGCGTGAGCTGGGGCCGGTGGTGACTGCCTTGCTGTTCGCCGGGCGCGCAGGTTCGGCGTTGACCGCCGAAATCGGCAACATGAAGTCCACCGAGCAGTTGTCCAGCCTGGAAATGATCGGGGTTGACCCGCTCAAGTACATCATCGCGCCACGCTTGTGGGCCGGTTTCATTTCCCTGCCGGTGCTGGCGATGATTTTCAGCGTGGTGGGTATCTGGGGCGGCTCGTGGGTAGCTGTCGACTGGCTGGGAGTCTATGAAGGTTCCTACTGGTCGAACATGCAGAACAGCGTGACGTTCACCGACGATGTGCTCAACGGGATCATCAAAAGTATCGTCTTTGCCTTTGTCGTGACCTGGATCGCCGTATTCCAAGGCTATGACTGCGAACCCACTTCCGAGGGGATCAGTCGTGCCACTACCAAGACCGTTGTATATGCCTCGTTGGCAGTACTCGGCCTGGACTTTATTCTGACCGCCTTGATGTTTGGAGATTTCTGATGCAAAACCGCACCCTGGAAATCGGTGTCGGCCTTTTCTTGCTGGCTGGCATCCTGGCTTTGCTCTTGTTGGCGTTGCGGGTCAGTGGCCTGTCCCCGACTCCGAGCACTGATACCTATAAACTTTACGCCTACTTCGACAATATCGCCGGTTTGACGGTCAGAGCTAAAGTGACCATGGCCGGTGTGACCATCGGCAAGGTCACGGCCATCGATCTGGATCGCGACAGTTTCACCGGTCGGGTGACCATGCAGCTGGAAAAACGCATCGATAATCTTCCGGCGGACTCTACTGCATCTATCCTGACCGCTGGCCTGTTGGGCGAGAAGTACATCGGTATCAGCGTGGGCGGGGAAGACACCCTGCTCAAGGATGGTGGAACCATCCATGACACGCAGTCATCGCTGGTGCTCGAAGACCTGATCGGTAAATTCCTGCTCAATACCGTTAGCAAAGAAGCTAAATGAGGAACTGTTAAATGATCTCTACCTTGCGACGTGGCCTGTTGGTAATACTCGCGGTGTTTCCGTTGGTGTCCCACGCCGTGGCGGCGCCTTCCGCGCACGATCTGGTACAGGACACCACTAATCGGATGCTGGCCGATCTGGCGGCCAACAAAGAAAAGTACAAGCAGGATCCGAAAGACTTTTATGCGGCGCTGAACACCATCGTCGGGCCGGTCGTGGATGCCGAGGGTATTTCCAAGAGCATCATGACGGTCAAATACTCGCGCAAAGCCACGCCTGAGCAAATGAAGGCCTTTGAAGAGAACTTCAAGAAGGGGCTGTTCCAGTTCTATGGCAATGCCTTGCTCGAGTACAACAACCAGGGCATCACCGTTGATCCGGCCAAGGATGAGTCGGGCGACCGTACCAGCGTTGGCATGACCGTCAAGGGCAGCAGCGGCGCGATCTATCCGGTGTCCTATACGCTGGAGAAGATCAACGGCGAGTGGAAACTGCGTAACGTCATCATCAACGGCATCAACATCGGCAAGCTGTTCCGCGATCAGTTCGCCGATGCGATGCAGCGCAATGGCAACGACCTGGACAAGACCATCAATGGTTGGGCCGGGGAAGTCGCCAAGGCCAAGGAAGCCACCGACAAGAAACCAGGGCAGTCAGCCCAATGAGTGAGTCGGCAGTCCAGATGGACGAAGCGGGCGAGCTGCGACTCAGTGGCGTGCTGGATTACCGCACCGGCCCTGGCCTGCGCGAGCAGGGCAAGGCGCTGATCAAGGCCAGCACGGCCGCTGCGCTGGTGCTCGACTGCTCGGCGGTGACCAAGTCCAGCAGTGTCGGTTTGTCGTTGCTGCTGTGCTTTATCCGCGATGCGCAGGCGGCCGGCAAGGCCCTGAGCATCCGCGGGATGCCGGAAGACATGCGTGAAATCGCTCAGGTCAGCGAGATGACCGAGCTGTTGGCGCACCCCTGACACGCATCTATAAAGAAGCCCCCCGTCCGAGTCCTGCTTGGCGGGGTTCGCAGGCGCGGGGCTTTTTTGTATGATGTCCGACCCGCGCGCACAGGGCGCCGAATGAGGTTGAGCATGCAGGCCAACGAAGTTAAGAGCTTTCTTGAAGGAAAGCTGCCCGGAACGAAAGTAGAAGTCGAGGGCGAAGGCTGCAATTTCCAGCTGAACGTGATTAGCGATGAACTGGCGGCATTGAGCCCGGTCAAGCGTCAGCAGCAGGTCTATGCCCATTTGAACCCGTGGATCGTCGATGGCAGCATCCATGCGGTCACTATGAAATTTTTCAGCAGCACGGCCTGGGCCGAGCGCACCTGAGCCCAAGGGCGTCGAGATTCTTATGGATAAATTGATTATTACCGGTGGCGTTCGTCTTGATGGCGAAATCCGCATCTCCGGGGCAAAGAACTCTGCCCTGCCGATCCTGGCTGCCACCTTGCTGTGCGATGGCCCGGTGACCGTGGCCAACCTGCCGCACCTGCACGACATCACCACCATGATCGAGCTGTTCGGCCGCATGGGCATTGAACCGGTGATCGACGAGAAACTCGCCGTCGAAATCGACCCGCGCACCATCAAGACCCTGGTCGCACCGTACGAACTGGTTAAAACCATGCGTGCGTCGATCCTGGTGCTGGGCCCGATGGTTGCCCGTTTCGGTGAAGCCGAAGTCGCCTTGCCTGGCGGTTGCGCCATCGGTTCGCGTCCGGTTGACCTGCACATCCGTGGCCTGGAAGCCATGGGCGCGGTCATTGACGTCGAAGGCGGCTACATCAAGGCCAAGGCACCTGAAGGTGGCCTGCGCGGTGCGCACTTCTTCTTCGATACCGTCAGCGTGACCGGTACCGAAAACATCATGATGGCCGCCGCCCTGGCCAAGGGCCGTAGCGTGCTGGCCAACGCCGCTCGCGAGCCTGAAGTGGTCGACCTGGCGAACTTCCTGAACGCCATGGGCGCCAAGGTTTCCGGCGCCGGTACCGACACCATCACCATCGATGGCGTCGAGCGTCTGCACACCACCACTTATAAAGTGATGCCCGACCGCATCGAAACCGGCACCTACCTGGTGGCGGCGGCGGTGACCGGTGGTCGTGTGAAGGTCAAGGATACGGATCCGACCATCCTCGAAGCCGTTCTGGAAAAACTCCGTGAGTCCGGTGCCGAAATCACCTGCGGCGAAGACTGGATCGAGCTGAACATGCACGGCAAGCGTCCGAAAGCCGTCAACGTGCGGACCGCTCCGTACCCGGCGTTCCCGACCGACATGCAGGCACAGTTCATCTCCCTTAACGCCATTGCCGAAGGCACCGGTGCCGTGATCGAGACGATCTTCGAAAACCGCTTCATGCACGTGTACGAACTGCATCGCATGGGCGCCAAGATTCAGGTCGAAGGCAATACGGCTATCGTTACCGGCACCGAGAAACTCAAAGGCGCGCCAGTCATGGCCACCGACCTGCGCGCTTCGGCCAGCCTGGTCATCTCGGCACTGATCGCTGAAGGCGATACCCTGATCGATCGCATCTACCACATAGACCGTGGCTACGAGTGCATCGAAGAGAAACTGCAGATGCTGGGCGCGAAGATCCGTCGCGTTCCGGGCTAGTACCTGCTGCATGGGCATAAGGATGTGCCCGTTGATTTGTTGAAGTCGAGCCGTTTTCGGCTCGACGTGTGTCCGGCGCCATTTGCGACCGGGCATGAGTACCTTGATAAGGACTGACGTTTCCCATGTTGACCATCGCACTGTCCAAGGGCCGCATCCTTGACGACACCTTGCCGCTTCTGGCTGAAGCGGGCATCGTGCCGACCGAGAATCCGGACAAGAGCCGCAAGCTGATCATTCCCACGACCCAGGAAGATGTACGCCTGCTGATCGTGCGTGCCACCGATGTGCCGACCTATGTCGAACATGGTGCTGCCGACCTCGGCGTCGCTGGTAAAGATGTGCTGATGGAATACGGCGGCCAGGGCCTGTACGAGCCGCTGGACCTGCAAATTGCCCAGTGCAAGCTGATGACTGCAGGCAAGGTCGGCGCGGTCGAGCCCAAGGGCCGCCTGCGTATCGCTACCAAGTTCGTCAACGTTGCCAAGCGCTACTACGCCGAACAGGGCCGTCAGGTCGACATCATCAAGCTCTACGGCTCGATGGAACTGGCACCTCTGATCGGCCTGGCCGACAAGATCATCGACGTGGTCGACACCGGCAACACACTGCGGGCCAACGGCCTGGAGCCACAGGATTTCATCGCGGCCATCAGCTCCCGACTGATCGTCAACAAGGCTTCGATGAAAATGCAGCACGCCCGTATCCAGGCGTTGATCGACACCCTGCGCAAGGCAGTGGAGTCTCGACACCGCGGCTGATTCACCCGCGCGACGTTAAGTCGCGCCCGTCTATCCGCCTCATAGCCAGAATTCTCAGGTGCCCAAGCGGATGGAGTGCTAGCTTCGGGCGCCTGAGTTTTTTGCCAATCCTATGAGGCTCTCGCTATGACCGCACCGACTGCAATTCGCCGACTCAACGCTGCTGACCCGGATTTTGCGCATCATCTGGATCATCTGCTGAGCTGGGAAAGTGTGTCTGACGACTCGGTCAATCAGCGAGTGCTGGACATCATCAAGGCCGTGCGTGAGCGTGGCGACGCGGCACTGGTGGACTTCACCCGTCAGTTCGACGGCCTGGACGTGAAGTCCATGGCCGACCTGATCCTGCCGCGTGAGCGTCTGGAACTGGCGCTCACCCGCATCTCCGTGGCCCAACGCGAAGCCCTGGAAGTCGCCGCGGCTCGTGTGCGCAGCTACCACGAAAAACAGAAGCAGGACTCCTGGAGCTATACCGAAGCCGACGGCACCGTGCTGGGCCAGAAAGTCACGCCGCTGGATCGCGCCGGCCTGTACGTACCGGGCGGCAAGGCATCGTACCCGTCGTCGGTGCTGATGAACGCGATTCCAGCCAAGGTCGCTGGCGTCACTGAAGTGGTCATGGTCGTGCCGACCCCGCGCGGTGAAATCAACGAGCTTGTGCTGGCAGCGGCCTGCATCGCCGGTGTCGACCGCGTGTTCACCATTGGCGGTGCTCAGGCCGTTGCCGCATTGGCTTACGGTACCGAAAGCGTGCCGAAGGTCGACAAGGTGGTCGGTCCGGGCAACATCTATGTCGCCACCGCCAAGCGCCACGTGTTTGGCCAGGTCGGAATCGACATGATCGCCGGCCCTTCGGAAATCCTTGTGGTGTGCGACGGCCAGACCGATCCGGACTGGATCGCCATGGATCTTTTCTCCCAGGCCGAGCACGACGAAGACGCCCAGGCCATTCTGGTCAGCCCCGACGCCGAGTTCCTCGACAAGGTCGCCGCCAGCATCGCCAGGCTGATGCCGACCATGGAGCGCGCCGCGATCATTGAAACCTCGATCAATGGCCGTGGTGCACTGATCAAGGTGCGTGACATGGAGCAAGCCATCGAAGTCGCCAACCGCATCGCGCCGGAGCACCTCGAATTGTCCGTTGCCGATCCTCACGCCTGGCTGCCGCAGATCCGCCACGCTGGCGCGATCTTCATGGGCCGTCACACGTCCGAAGCCCTGGGTGATTACTGCGCAGGCCCGAACCACGTGTTGCCGACCTCCGGCACTGCGCGCTTCTCTTCGCCGCTGGGTGTGTACGACTTCCAGAAACGCTCGTCGATCATCTTCTGCTCCGAGCAGGGCGCGTCCGAGTTGGGCAAAACCGCTTCCGTGCTGGCCCGTGGCGAGTCGCTGACCGCGCACGCCCGTAGTGCCGAATATCGCATCGTTGACGACAAGCAGGGGAACTGAACATGAGTAAATTCTGGAGCCCGTTCGTCAAGAATCTGGTGCCTTACGTCCCGGGTGAGCAGCCGAAGCTGGCAAAGCTGGTGAAGCTCAACACCAACGAAAACCCGTACGGCCCATCGCCAAAAGCCCTTGCGGCGATGCAAACCGAACTGAATGACAACCTGCGTCTGTACCCGGACCCGAACAGCGATCTGCTCAAGCAAGCCGTCGCCAGGTACTACGGCGTACAAGGCAATCAGGTGTTCCTCGGCAACGGTTCAGACGAAGTGCTGGCGCACATCTTCCACGGTTTGCTGCAGCACGATCAGCCGCTGCTGTTCCCGGACATCAGCTACAGCTTCTACCCGGTCTACTGCGGGTTGTACGGCATCAAGTTCGATGCGGTGCCGCTGGACGAGCAGTTCCAGATCAACCCGGCGGACTACGCCAAACCGAACGGCGGGATCATTTTCCCCAACCCGAACGCACCGACCGGTTGCCTGTTGGCACTGGAAGCTGTGGAGCAGATTCTCAAGGCCAGCCCGGATTCGGTGGTGGTGGTCGACGAGGCTTACATCGATTTCGGCGGCGAGACGGCAATCACGCTGGTCGATCGTTATCCGAACCTGCTGGTGACCCAGACCCTGTCCAAGTCCCGTTCCCTGGCCGGTCTGCGGGTTGGCCTGGCGGTCGGGCATCCGGACCTGATCGAGGCGCTGGAGCGGATCAAGAACAGTTTCAACTCCTATCCGCTGGATCGCATGGCCAATGTCGGCGCTGCCGCCGCGTTCGACGATCGCGAGTATTTCGACAAGACCTGCCGGTTGGTGATCGAGAATCGCGAGAAGGTCGTTGCACAGCTAGAGGAGAAGGGTTTTGAAGTGCTGCCATCGGCGGCGAACTTCATCTTCGCTCGCCACTCCCGGCACGATGCGGCGGGGCTTGCGGCGAAGTTGCGTGAGCAAGGCGTGATCGTCCGGCACTTCAAGCAGGAACGGATTGCCCAGTTCCTGCGGATATCCATCGGCACGCCAGAGCAGAATCAGGCGCTGATCGACGGACTAGGCGACCTCTAAACCACCACTGCCCCCTGTAGGAGCGAGCCTGCTCGCGATGGTGTGTCAGATAAATCAACGGTGACTGACACACCATCGCGAGCAGGCTCGCTCCTACAAGGGCGGTGTGAGCTGCTTACTCTTCTTCTTTCTCTTTGACCGGTGCCGGTGGCGGCCGCAGGCCGACTTCCGCCATCAGCTTGAGTTCCTTGCCGTTGCGCATCACCTCGATCGCGACCTTGTCGGTGGGCTTGATCCGCGCCACCTGATTCATCGAGCGACGGCCATCACCGGCCGGTTCGCCATCGATGGCAAGAATCACATCGCCCAGTTGCAGGCCGGCCTTCTGTGCCGGACCGTCGCGGAAAATCCCCGCCACGACAATGCCCGGACGCCCGGACAAGCCGAACGATTCGGCCAGTTCCTGGGTCAGCGGCTGCACTTCGATACCCAGCCAGCCACGAATCACCTGGCCGTGCTCGATGATCGATTTCATCACTTCCATCGCCAGCTTCACCGGGATCGCGAAACCAATGCCCTGGGAACCGCCGGACTTGGAGAAAATCGCCGTGTTGATGCCGGTCAGGTTACCGATGGCATCCACCAGCGCACCGCCAGAGTTGCCGGGGTTGATCGCCGCATCGGTCTGGATGAAGTCTTCGTAGTTGTTCAGGCCCAGTTGGTTGCGACCGGTGGCGCTGATGATGCCCATGGTCACGGTCTGGCCGACGCCGAACGGGTTGCCGATGGCCAGCGCGACATCGCCGATGCGGATGTTGTCGGAACGCCCGACAGTGATCGACGGCAGGTTTTTCAGGTCGATTTTCAGCACCGCGAGGTCAGTCTCCGGGTCGCTGCCGATCACCCGCGCCAGGGTTTCCCGACCGTCCTTGAGCGCCACCACGATCTGGTCGGCGCCGCTGGTCACGTGGTTGTTGGTCAGGATGTAGCCTTCCGGGCTCATGATCACGCCGGAACCGAGGCTCGATTCCATGCGTTTCTGCTTGGGCGAGTTGTCGCCGAAGAAGCGACGAAATTGCGGATCTTCGAACAACGGATGGGTGGGTTTGTTGATGACTTTGGTGGTGTACAGGTTTACCACCGAAGGCGCAGCGGTGCTTACCGCTTCGGCATAAGACACCGGACCCTGCTGCATGCTGGTGGTTTGCGGCGCTTGTTGCAGATTGACGTCGAGGCTCGGGAGCCCGACCCACTGCGGGTAACGCTGGATTATCAAAAGAGCGACAAGCACGCCGGCCAACAGCGGCCAGCCGGAAAAACGCAGCGCCTTGAGCATTAAGCAGTTCCTGAGAGAGTTGCAGGCGGTATGAGACCGCTCATAATGACGCGCATTATACGAGGCCGCACGCGCCTCGGAACGGGATATTTAGGAGTCTTTCATGGCCGTCGCCCTGAGCACCCTCGTTGAAGAAGCCGACCGCTACCTCAACAGCGCCAAAATCGCCGATTACTGCCCCAACGGCCTGCAAGTCGAAGGTCGTCCGCAAGTGATGCGCATTGTCAGTGGCGTCACCGCCAGCCAGGCCTTGCTTGATGCTGCCGTGGAGGCCAATGCCGACCTGGTGCTGGTGCATCATGGCTACTTCTGGAAAGGCGAGAACCCGTGCATCACCGGCATGAAACAGCGCCGCTTGAAGACTCTGCTCAAGCACGATATCAGCCTGCTGTCCTATCATCTGCCGCTGGACCTGCACCCGGACGTCGGTAATAACGTGCAGCTCGCACGGCAGCTCGACATCACCGTCGAAGGCCCGCTGGACCCGGACAACCTGAAGATTGTCGGCCTGGTCGGCTCGCTGAATGAACCGATGATGCCACGGGATTTCGCTCGCCGCGTCCAGGAAGTGATGGGCCGTGAGCCGCTGTTGATCGAAGGCAGTGCCATGATCCGCCGTGTTGGCTGGTGCACCGGTGGTGGCCAGGGTTACATCGATCAGGCCATTCTGGCAGGCGTCGATCTGTACCTCAGCGGCGAGGCTTCCGAGCAAACCTTCCACAGCGCCCGGGAAAACGACATCAGCTTCATCGCCGCCGGTCACCATGCCACCGAGCGCTACGGCGTTCAGGCGCTGGGGGATTACCTGGCGCGGCGCTTTGCGCTGGAACACATTTTCATCGATTGCCCGAATCCGATCTGACGAATCGCCATCCCTGTAGGAGCGAGCCTGCTCGCGATGAACCTGAGAGCACCGCGGGGTGTCAGGCTTCCAGCGTTATCGTTAGCGACCATCGCGAGCAGGCTGCTCCTACAGAGGGCCGCATTCAACCCAAACGGGCAGGCATATTCATATGCTCTTTCGATCTAGTTGGCGTCCTGATTAGAAGAGGTCGCTGTGCTAGGATCCCCGCTCGAACACGGCCCGCTGGCCGTTCATAAGAAAGCTTTCGTGAGTAGCCATGGTCGATAAACTGACGCATCTGAAACAGCTGGAGGCGGAAAGCATCCACATCATCCGCGAGGTGGCCGCCGAGTTCGACAACCCGGTGATGCTGTACTCCGTCGGTAAAGACTCCGCCGTGATGCTGCACCTTGCGCGCAAGGCCTTCTTCCCGGGCAAACTGCCGTTCCCGGTGATGCACGTCGACACCCAGTGGAAGTTCAAGGAAATGTACGCGTTCCGCGACCGCATGGTCGAAGAACTCGGCCTCGACCTGCTGGTGCACGTCAACCCCGATGGCGTCGCGCAGGGCATCAACCCGCTGACCCACGGCAGTGCCAAGCACACCGATATCATGAAAACCGAAGGCCTCAAGCAGGCCCTCGACAAGTACGGTTTCGATGCTGCTTTCGGTGGTGCCCGTCGTGACGAAGAGAAGTCCCGTGCCAAAGAGCGCGTGTATTCCTTCCGCGATACCAAGCACCGCTGGGACCCGAAAAACCAGCGTCCCGAGTTGTGGAACGTGTACAACGGCAAGGTCAACAAGGGCGAATCGATCCGCGTGTTCCCGTTGTCGAACTGGACCGAGCTGGACATCTGGCAGTACATCTACCTCGAAGGCATCCCKATCGTGCCGCTGTATTTCGCCGCCGAGCGCGACGTTATCGAGATGAATGGTACCTGGATCATGATCGACGATGAACGCCTGCTCAATCACCTGAGCGATGAAGACAAGGCACGCATCGTCAAGAAGAAGGTCCGTTTCCGCACACTCGGCGACTACCCGTTGACCGGTGCGGTCGAGTCCGAGGCCATCAGCCTGACCGACATCATTCAGGAAATGCTCCTGACGCGAACTTCCGAACGCCAGGGCCGGGTCATCGATCACGATGGCGCAGGCTCGATGGAAGAAAAGAAACGTCAGGGTTATTTCTAAGGGGTTGTCATGTCGCACGCATCTGATTTGATCAGCGAGGACATCCTCGCCTATCTGGGCCAGCACGAACGCAAGGAAATGCTGCGCTTTCTTACCTGTGGCAACGTCGATGACGGCAAGAGCACCCTGATCGGGCGTCTGCTGCACGACTCCAAAATGATCTACGAAGATCACCTGGAAGCCATTACCCGCGACTCGAAAAAAGTCGGCACCACCGGTGATGATATCGACCTGGCGTTGCTGGTCGACGGCCTGCAGGCCGAGCGGGAACAGGGCATCACCATCGATGTCGCTTACCGCTACTTCTCCACCGCCAAGCGCAAATTCATCATCGCCGACACCCCCGGCCATGAGCAGTACACCCGCAACATGGCCACCGGTGCGTCCACCTGTGACCTGGCGATCATTCTGGTCGACGCCCGTTATGGCGTGCAGACCCAGACCCGTCGCCACAGCTTCATTGCCTCGTTGCTGGGCATCAAGCACATCGTGGTCGCCATCAACAAGATGGACCTCAACGGTTTCGACGAAAAAGTCTTCGACTCGATCAAGGCCGATTACCTGAAGTTCGCCGAAGGCATCGCCTTCAAGCCGACCACCATGGCCTTCGTGCCGATGTCGGCGCTCAAGGGCGACAACGTGGTGAACAAGTCCGAGCGCTCGCCGTGGTACACCGGTCAGTCGCTGATGGAAATTCTCGAAACCGTCGAGATCGCCAGCGACCGCAACTACACCGACCTGCGTTTCCCGGTGCAGTACGTCAACCGTCCGAACCTGAACTTCCGTGGTTTCGCCGGCACCCTGGCCAGTGGCGTCGTGCACAAGGGTGACGAAGTCGTGGTGCTGCCGTCGGGCAAGAGCAGTCGCGTGAAATCCATCGTCACCTTCGAAGGTGAGCTGGAGCATGCAGGTCCGGGTCAGGCCGTGACGCTGACCATGGAAGACGAGATCGACATCTCGCGCGGCGATTTGCTGGTACACGCCGACAACCTGCCGCAAGTGACTGACGGCTTCGAGGCCATGCTGGTGTGGATGGCCGAAGAGCCGATGCTGCCGGGCAAGAAATACGACATCAAGCGCGCCACGACGTACGTGCCGGGTTCGATCACCAGCATTGTCAACCGCGTTGACGTGAACACCCTGGAAGAAGGCCCTGCCAGTGCCTTGCAACTGAACGAGATCGGTCGGGTCAAGATCAGCCTCGATGCAGCCATCGCGCTGGACGGTTACGCGAGCAACCGCACCACCGGTTCGTTCATCGTCATCGATCGTTTGACCAATGGCACCGTCGCCGCCGGCATGATCATCGCTCAACCGGTGGCGCAGGGCAGCAGCACGCATCACGGCAAACTCGCACACGTCGCCACCGAAGAACGCGCCCAGCGCTTCGGCCAGCAACCGGCCACCGTGTTGTTCAGCGGCTTGTCGGGCGCGGGCAAAAGCACTCTGGCGTATGCGGTCGAGCGCAAGCTGTTCGACCTGGGTCGTGCGGTGTTCGTACTCGATGGCCAGAACCTGCGTCACGACCTGAACAAAGGTCTGCCACAGGATCGCGCCGGGCGTACCGAGAACTGGCGTCGTGCCGCACACGTCGCGCGTCAGTTCAACGAAGCCGGTCTGCTGACCCTGGCAGCGTTCGTTGCGCCGAGTGCCGAAGGTCGTGAACAGGCCCGGGAACTGATCGGCAAGGAGCGTCTGCTGACGGTCTACGTCCAGGCTTCGCCGACGGTCTGCGCCGAGCGTGATCCGCAAGGCCTGTACGCGGCGGCCGGGGATAACATCCCGGGCGAGTCGTTCCCGTACGACGTGCCGCTGGATGCCGACCTGGTGATCGACACCCAGTCCGTGTCGCTGGAAGAAGGCGTCAAGCAAGTGCTGGGTCTGCTGCGCGAGCGTGGGGCGATCTAAGCCTTAGCCGTAAATGAAAAGCCCGCAGACAAGTGATTGTCTGCGGGCTTTTTTGTGTCCTTGAAATGGCTATCGCGGGCAAGCCCGCTCCCACAGTTTTGAGGGTGTTCGCAAAATTTGTGAACGACGCGGTCCCTGTGGGAGCGGGCTTGCCCGCGAAGAGGCCGGTACAGGCACCTCAAGAATTCGCTGGATACTCACGATGCATCTGCGCAAGCAACGCATCCTTGTCCTGCCACATCTGATTGATCCAACCCTGGAATTGCAGGCGGTATTCACCGTCCTGGTCATAGTTCTTGCCGATGAACTGCGGCGCAATCTTCAGTTCTTCAAAGTGCACCACCACGTCCGCAACGTTCCCGCACAACAAGTCCCAGAAACCGGGCCGACCGGCCGGATAATGAATCGTCACGTTGACGATCGATTCAAGCTGCTCACCCATCGCATCCAGCACAAAGGCAATGCCACCAGCCTTGGGCTTGAGCAGGTACTTGAAGGGTGACTGCTGCTGGGCATGCTTGCCCTTGGTGAAGCGCGTGCCTTCGACGAAGTTGAAAATGCCCACCGGGTTGTCGCGGAATTTCGCACAGGTCTTGCGGGTGGTTTCCAGGTCCTTGCCTTTCTTTTCCGGATGCTTCTCCAGATAGGCCTTGGAGTAGCGTTTCATGAACGGAAAGCCCAGCGCCCACCAGGCCAGACCGATCACCGGAACCCAGATCAGCTCCTGCTTGAGAAAGAACTTCAGCGGTTGAATGCGCCGGTTGAGCACGTATTGCAGCACCAGGATGTCGACCCAGCTCTGGTGGTTGCTGGTGATCAGGTACGAGTGCTGATAGTCGAGGCCTTGTAGGCCGCTGATGTGCCAGCGGGTGCTACGGACCAGATTCATCCAGCCTTTGTTGATGCTGATTCAGGCTTCGTGGGTATGGCTCATCAGCCAGCCCGAGAGGCGCTGGGTGAAGGCGAACGGCAATACTTTGACGAGTGCCACGCAGAACAGGAACGAGCAGAGCAGAATCGTATTCAGTGCCAACAGCAGCGAGGCGATCACGCCTCGCAGCGGAGCAGGTAGAAAATCCAGCATTTACACATCCATAGGTCGGTTGGCTGCCTGGATCGCGGTCAACGCGATGGTGTAGACGATGTCGTCGACCTGCGCACCACGCGGCAAATCGTTCACCGGTTTGCGCAGGCCTTGCAGCATCGGCCCGAGGCTGACGCAGTCGGCGCTGCGCTGCACGGCTTTGTGCGTGGTGTTGCCGGTGTTCAGGTCGGGAAACACGAATACCGTGGCGCGACCGGCGACCCGGCTGTTCGGCGCCAGTTGCCGGGCGACGTCTTCGTTGGCGGCGGCGTCGTATTGCAACGGGCCGTCGATCAGCAGCGAATGCTGTTGCTCGTGGGCGAGCAGGGTGGCTTCGCGAACCTTTTCGACTTCCTCGCCCGTGGCCGACTCGCCGCTGGAATAACTGATCATCGCCACCCGAGGGGTGATGCCGAATGCAGCCGCCGAGTCGGCGCTTTGCAGGGCGATCTCGGCCAGTTCGGAGGCGCTTGGGTGCGGGTTCATCACGCAGTCGCCGTAGACCAGCACTTCTTCCGGAAACAGCATGAAGAACACCGACGACACCAGGGTGCAGCCCGGCGCCGTCTTGATCAGCTGCAGGGCCGGACGGATGGTGTTGGCGGTGGTGTTGATCACGCCCGAGACCAGTCCGTCGACTTCATCCAGGGCCAGCATCATGGTGCCGATCACCACGGTGTCTTCCAGTTGCTGCTCGGCCATCGGCGCGTTGAGGCTTTTAGTCTTACGCAAGGCGACCATCGGTTCGACATAACGCTCGCGGATCAGGTCCGGATCGAGAATCTCCAGCCCCGGCGGCAATACGATGCCTTGGGCGCGGGCCACGGCCTCGACGTCTTCAGGTTTGGCCAGCAACACGCAACGAGCGATCCCGCGTTCCTGACAGATCGCCGCCGCTTGCACAGTGAACGGTTCGCTGCCTTCAGGCAGGACGATGCGTTTGTTGGCAGCCTGGGCACGCTGGATCAATTGATAGCGGAACACCGCTGGCGACAGGCGCATTTCCCGGGGTGTACCGCAGCGCTGGTGCAGCCAGTTGGCGTCGAGATGACTGGCGACGAAGTCGGTGATGATTTCCGCTCGCTCGCGGTCGTCGATCGGGATTTCCTTGTTCAGGCCATTGAGCAGGTTAGCGGTGTCGTAGGAGCCGGTGCTCACCGACAACACCGGCAAACCGGCCTGTAATGCGCCACGGCACAGATCCATGATGCGCGGATCCGGCAGGGTGTCGCTGGTCAGCAGCAGGCCGGCCAGCGGCACGCCGTTGATCGCCGCGAGGCTGACGGCGAGGATGATGTCGTCGCGATCCCCCGGGGTCACCACCAGAACACCGGGCTTGAGCAACTCCACGGTATTGCGCATGGTGCGGGCGCAAATGATGATTTTGGTCATGCGCCGGGTTTCATAATCACCGGCGTTGAGCACTTGCGCACCCATCAGGTCGGCGACGTCGCGGGTGCGCGGCGCATTGAGTTCCGGCTGAAACGGAATGCAGCCGAGCAGACGGAATTCACCGCTGCGCAGCAAGGGCGAATGCTCTTTCAGACGCGCGGCGAAGGCGTCCATGCTCTCGTCAGTCTTGACCTTGTTGAGGATCACGCCGAGGACTTTCGGATCCTTCGGACCACCGAACAATTGCGCCTGCAATTCAACGCGGCCGGAGAGTTCGGCCAGCACTTCGTTTTCCGGAGCCGAAACCAGAATCACCTCGGCATCGAGGCTCTTGGCCAAATGCAGGTTGACCCGCGCGGCATAACTGGCGCTGCGGGTCGGCACCATGCCTTCAACCACCAGCACGTCTTTGCCGACGGCTGCTTGCTGGTACAAGGTGATGATTTCTTCGAGCAACTCATCAAGCTGGCCGTCGCCGAGCATCCGCTCGACGTGCGCCAGACCCAGCGGTTGTGGCGGTTTCAGACCATGCGTGCGCGCCACCAGCTCGGTGGAGCGCTCAGGGCCGGTGTCGCCCGGATGCGGCTGGGCAATCGGTTTGAAGAAGCCGACTTTCAGCCCGGCCCGTTCCAATGTGCGCACCAGCCCGAGGCTGATGGAGGTCAGACCCACACCAAAATCGGTGGGTGCGATAAAAAAAGTTTGCATGCGGATTCTCTGGAGGAGCATGGCAATGGTGTCAGCTTATATTTGGCCGACTACCGAAATTCAGTCGCCAAGGTTATCGCTAACCGAGCCTTGTGCGCACCAACCGCAGGCAAAGGGTTGGCCTATTTTTTCCTGGCGCTGCACAGGGTCCATGACCCAGGCGCGCGATTGCCAGGGTGGCTGGTGCCGCAGGTGTTGGGTGTGGCCGCAGGAAAGCTCGGCCACCCAATGGCCGTTCTCGTCCTGATGGAAGCCTGTGATCGTCGAATTCCGTCTGTCCGGGTTGTGTTCGCTTTCGGACGATTGCTTCGCTAAACTTGGTCCTTCAATCTTCTTATGCAAAAGGTCTCGCCCCATGCTGATCGCCGCCAATAAGGCTGTCTCCATCGACTATACCCTGACCAACGACGCTGGTGAGGTCATCGACAGCTCCGCCGGCGGCGCGCCGCTGGTCTACCTGCAAGGCGCAGGCAACATCATCCCTGGCCTGGAAAAGGCTCTGGAAGGCAAGGCTGTCGGCGACGAGCTGACCGTAGCCGTTGAACCGGAAGACGCTTACGGCGAATACGCTGCCGAACTGGTCAGCACCCTGAGCCGCAGCATGTTCGAAGGCGTCGATGAGCTGGAAGTGGGCATGCAGTTCCACGCTTCCGCTCCGGACGGCCAGATGCAGATCGTGACCATCCGTGATCTGGACGGCGACGACGTCACCGTTGACGGCAACCACCCGTTGGCCGGTCAGCGCCTGAATTTCCAGGTCAAGATCGTTGCCATTCGTGACGCCAGCCAGGAAGAAATCGCTCATGGCCACGTCCATGGCGAAGGTGGCCATCACCACTGATTTCTGCGCTAAGCTCAGATAGCTGGAGAGGCGCCCCGAGGGCGCCTTTTTAGTCTGCGGCTGTCCCTGATGACACCGCCAAGTGGCTGTTTCGAAAAGAACACGGGAATCTGGAGTACGCCATGAGTGCTTTTCACGACCTTAAATTGACAGCCCTGGATGGACAGGAGCTACCTCTGGCGCCTTTCAAAGGCCAAGTCGTGCTGGTGGTCAACGTCGCCTCCAAATGCGGCTTGACCCCGCAGTACGCGGCGCTGGAAAACCTCTACCAGCAATACAAGGCCAAAGGCTTCAGCGTGTTGGGCTTGCCGTGCAACCAGTTTGCCGGGCAGGAACCGGGGACCGAGCGGGAGATCAAGGATTTTTGCAGCCTCAACTATGGCGTGACCTTTCCGTTGTCCAGCAAGCTGGAAGTCAACGGGCATGATCGTCATCAGTTGTACCGCTTGCTGGCGGGCGAGGGCGCGGAATTTCCCGGCGATATCACCTGGAATTTCGAGAAGTTCCTGCTGGGCAAGGATGGTCGCGTGCTGGCGCGGTTCTCGCCGCGTACGGCGCCGGATGATCCGACCATTGTTCACGCGATTGAAAAAGCGCTGAGCTGATATCTCCCCCTGTAGGAGCGAGCCTTGCTCGCGATGGTCGTCAACGATAACGCTACAAGCCTGATACGGCGCGGCGTTCTCCAGTCCATCGCGAGCAAGCTCGCTCCTACAGTAATTCGTACCTTTTAGCTCTTAATCACCAAAATCAATAATGCTGTTCAAGGCGTCGGACTCTCCATATTATCGCCGTCATAAAATCATCCTTCCGTGGAGCGTCCCATGCCCGTCAAAGCCCTGTTCAAACCGTTCCACCTCGGCACCCTCGAACTGCCGACCCGCGTCGTCATGGCGCCGATGACCCGCTCCTTTTCCCCGGGCGGCGTGCCTGATTCCAAAGTGATCGAATACTACCGTCGC
This sequence comes from Pseudomonas sp. P5_B3, assembly GCF_056400405.1. Classification (NCBI taxonomy): domain Bacteria; kingdom Pseudomonadati; phylum Pseudomonadota; class Gammaproteobacteria; order Pseudomonadales; family Pseudomonadaceae; genus Pseudomonas; species Pseudomonas sp. P5_B3. The sequence continues at coordinate 168,566 of NZ_JBFULI010000003.1, forward strand.
CGCGCCGCTGCGGGCGTCGGCCTGATCATCACTGAAGGCACCACCGTCGGTCACAAGGCGTCCAACGGATACCCGAACGTTCCGCATTTCTACGGTGAAACGGCCCTGGCCGGCTGGAAGAAGGTCGTCGATGCCGTTCACGCCGAAGGCGGCAAGATCGTTCCGCAGCTGTGGCATGTGGGCAGCGTGCGCCGTATCGGCACCGAGCCGGACGCCAGCGTGCCGGGTTATGGCCCGTCGGAAAAAATCAAGGAAGGTCAGGTCGTGGTGCACGGCATGGCCAAACAGGACATCCAGGACGTGATCGCCGCGTTCGCCCAGGCCGCCAAGGATGCCCAGAGCATCGGCATGGACGGCGTGGAAATCCACGGTGCCCACGGTTACCTGATCGACCAGTTCTTCTGGGAAGGCAGCAACCAGCGTACCGACGAGTACGGCGGTAATCTGGCCAACCGTTCGCGCTTCGCCATTGAGTTGATTCAGGCCGTGCGTGCTGCGGTCGGTGAAGGTTTTCCGATCATCTTCCGTTTCTCCCAGTGGAAGCAGCAGGACTACACCGCACGTCTGGTGCAAACCCCGGAAGCCTTGGGCGAGTTCCTCAAGCCGCTGGCGGATGCGGGCGTGGRTATTTTCCACTGCTCGACCCGCCGCTTCTGGGAGCCGGAGTTCGACGGTTCCGAGCTGAACCTTGCCGGCTGGACCCGCCAACTCACCGGCAAGCCGACCATCACTGTGGGCAGCGTCGGCCTGGATGGCGAGTTCCTGCAATTCATGGTCAACACCGACAAGGTCGCACAACCGGCCAGTCTGGAAAAACTGCTGGAGCGCCTGAACAACGATGAGTTCGACCTGGTGGCGGTGGGTCGTGCCTTGCTGGTGGACCCGGACTGGGCACAGAAAGTGCGCGATGGCCGTGAGGAAGACATTCTGCCGTTCAGCCGTGAGGCGTTGATGACGCTGGTTTAAGCGGCGTCTGGACTGACGCTATCGCGAGCAAGCTCGCTCCCACAGGTTCTGTGGCGATCACAAATCATGTGTAAACCAAGAACCCTGTGGGAGCGGGCTTCAAATCACCGAAGATTCAGGGAACAGTCGGTGCATTCGGCACCACCATCTCCCCGGCACAAGCCCCGCGCAACTGTCCCTCGAACTGCTCGATGATCGTCGCCCAACCCTGGCGACTGGCATGCTGGCGCGCATTGAGCCGCACATTGCGCAAGGCTTCCCTGTCCTCCAGCAGCCATGCCGCTGCATCGCAGAACGCTTCTTCATCTCCCGGCATCGCCAGCACGCCGTTGTAGCCATGACGAATATGCTGGGCGGCTGCCGCCTTGTCGTAGGCCACCACGCCGAGCCCCGAGGCAAGTGCTTCAAGCACTACATTGCCAAAGGTTTCGGTCAGGCTCGGAAACAGAAACACATCGCCCGAAGCGTAGTGACACGCCAGGGCTTCACCCCGTTGGGTGCCACAGAAAATCGCTTCGGGCATTTCGTTTTCCAGTTCCTGGCGCTGCGGGCCGTCGCCGACCACGATCAGTTTCAGGATGCGCTGGGGATAACTCGCCTTGAGGGTATTGAAGGTGCGCTTGAGCAGGCCGAGGTTTTTTTCCGGGGCCAGGCGTCCGACATGAATGACGGCGATGTCTGCCTCGGCCAGTCCCCATTGCTCACGCAGGGCATTTAACCGTTTGGCCGGGTGAAACAATTCGCTGTCGACGCCTCGGGACAGCAACGCCAGTCGTTCGAAATGACGTCGCTCCAGTTCCATGCGCTGGCTGACGCTGGGCACCAGGGTCATGGTCGAACGGTTGTGGAACCAGCGCAGGTAGTGAGTCAGCAGGCGCGTAAGCAAACCCAGCCCGTACTGGTTGGAGTACTGCTGGAAATTGGTGTGGAAACCGCTGACCACGGAAATCCCCAGTCGCCGTGCCGCACGCAACGCAGAGAGGCCCAGCGGCCCTTCGGTCGCGATGTAGAGCACATCCGGGCGATGACGCGTCCAGCGCCGCAGCAGTTTGTGCATCGACGACTGACCCCATTGCAGGCCGGGATAGCCCGGTAGCGGCCAGCCGCGGCACAGCAGCAGTTCATCGTCGCTGCCCAACTGCTGGTCGCAGCCCTGACGCGGTCGTACCAGTTCCACCTGATGCCCGCGTGCGCGCAAACCGTCGCACAAGCGACCCAGGGTATTGGCCACGCCGTTGATTTCCGGAGGGAAGGTTTCGGTGATCAGGGTGATATGCAGAGCTGTCGTCATGACCCCAGTGTCGACCGGGGCCATGTCGTCAGTGTGACGTCGGGATGATGGATTTGTGACTGCGGTACCGGCGCTGATGGCTCAGCGCTGCGTCACCAGGTTTTCCGCGCCACGCTCACGCACCCAGAACAGCGTTGCCCCGGCCACGGCGGCCGGCATCATCAGGATGTTGACCACCGGGATCAGCAACACCAGGTACACGCTGCCGCCGAAGCTCATGCTCTGCCAGCGCTTCTGCCGCAGCCAGGCGAGCATTTCGTTCCAGCCCAGCTTGTGGTTGTCCGCCGGGTAGTCGATGTACTGGATCGCCATCATCCACACCCCGAATAGCAGCCACAGCGGCGCGGCGATGATGTTCACCACCGGGATGAACGAGAGGATGAACAGCCCGATTGCCCGGGGCAGAAAGTAGCCGAGCTTGCGCATTTCCCGGGCCAGGGTGCGCGGGATCATCGCAATCAGTTCGCCCCAGCTGAAGGCCGGGAAGTCGTCGGTGCCGCGCACCACCACCTCGACTTTCTCCGCCAGGAAGCCGTTGAATGGCGCGGCAATGACGTTGGCGAGCATGGTGAAGGTGAAGAACACCATCAGCACGACGAGCACCACGAACAGCGGCCAGAGGATGTAGCTGAGAAAACTCAGCCAGTCGGGCAGGGACGGCATCAAGGTGTCGACCCACAGGCTGAATTGATGGCCGGCCAGGTAGATCAATCCGACGAACAGCACCAGGTTGATCGCCAGCGGCAACAACACAAACAAACGCAGGCTGGGGCTCAGCACCAGCTTGAGGCCTTCGCGCAGGTATTGCGGGCCGGACAGAACAGGGGCGGGCATAAGAGGCTCCGGGCAGAGGGAAAACGCGCCGACCTTACCGGCTTTGCTTCACGTGCGAAAGCGCGGCAGTGGTATCGACATTCACTGTAACAAAGACGTCGATATCGTCGGCCAGATGGCATAGAGACCACCTATGAGCTGGATTGTTAATCCGTATTTCCTTAATCTTCGCCCCCTCGATACGCTGCACCCAATCTTTTTACAGGACGGTCGGGTTCAAGCCTTCCCCAAGTGCTTTCAACCGTTCTTTTTTATTCCAGCCGGCAATCCGGCGTTCCGCGCCAGGTGTTCCGGGCCGGTCAACAGGAGCAGGTCATGTCTGAAGTCCGTCATTCGCGAGTGATTATTCTCGGTTCCGGCCCTGCCGGTTACAGCGCCGCGGTCTATGCCGCCCGTGCCAACCTCAAGCCACTGCTGATCACCGGCATGCAGGCCGGCGGTCAACTGACCACCACCACCGAAGTCGACAACTGGCCGGGCGACGTCCACGGCCTGACCGGCCCGGCGCTGATGGAGCGGATGCGCGAGCACGCCGAGCGTTTCGAAACCGAGATCGTGTTCGATCACATCAATGCCGTGGACTTCGCTGCCAAGCCGTACACCCTGACCGGCGACAGCGCGACTTACACCTGCGACGCCCTGATCATCGCCACCGGCGCCAGCGCTCGTTACCTGGGCCTGCCGTCCGAAGAAACCTTCATGGGCAAAGGCGTTTCGGCCTGCGCGACCTGCGACGGTTTCTTCTACCGCAACAAACCTGTGGCTGTGGTCGGCGGCGGCAACACTGCTGTTGAAGAGGCTCTGTACCTGGCCAACATCGCCAGCAAGGTGACCCTGATCCACCGTCGCGAAACTTTCCGCGCCGAGAAGATCCTGATCGACAAGCTCAACGCCCGTGTTGCCGAAGGCAAGATCGAGCTGAAGCTGAACGCAACCCTGGACGAAGTGCTGGGCGACAACATGGGCGTGACTGGTGCCCGCCTGAAGAATAACGACGGCAGCTTCGACGAAGTGAAAGTCGACGGCGTGTTCATCGCCATCGGCCACACCCCGAACACTTCGTTGTTCGAAGGCCAGTTGACCCTGAAGGACGGCTACCTGGTTGTGCAGGGCGGCCGTGACGGCAACGCCACTGCCACCAACCTCGAAGGTATCTTCGCCGCCGGTGACGTGGCTGACCACGTGTACCGCCAGGCCATCACCTCCGCTGGCGCCGGTTGCATGGCGGCACTGGATGCCGAGCGTTACCTCGACGATCTGCAGAACGCTTGATTCTGCTTTCGTTGAATGAAAAACCGGCTTCGGCCGGTTTTTTTGTGCCCGCAAATATTGCACCAGCCCTGTGGGAGCGAGCTTGCTCGCGATTGCGGTCTATCCGTTGATATCAATTTTGAATGTTCTATCGCCATCGTCGGAACGCCGCCCGGAGCAAGCTCGCTCCCACAGGTGCCGTGTTGGCTTTGCTCTCAGGTCAGTTTTGCAAGGCAGGCTTCAAGGATATCCAGGCCTTTCTCCAGCACCGCAGCTTCGATAGTCAACGGCGCCAGCAAGCGAATGATGTGCCGCGATTTTCCGCTGGGCATCAGCAGCAAACCTGCATCCCGCGCCAAGGCCAGCAATTGGGTCAATTGTGCCGGTGCGGGCGAGCCATCGGCGTTGATCAACTCGATGCCGCGCATGGCGCCGACGCCGGTCAGGCGTCCCAGGTACGGCGTCAGCTTGTTCGCGCGCCAGGTTGCATGGCGGCCGACAATCGCTTCTTCCTGTTGTGTACCCCAGGCATGCAGGTTGGCATCGGTCATTTCGTCCAAAGTTGCCAGTGCTGCTGCGCAGGCGATGGGGTTGCCGGAGTAAGTGCCACCGAGTCCGCCCTTGGGCAGGTTATCCAGCAGCGACTTGCGCCCGACCACCGCACCCAGCGGCACACCGCCGGCGATGCTTTTACCGAGCAGGATCAGGTCCGGCTCTATGCCCAGCCGCGAGAACGCGAAGCGCTGGCCGGTTCGGCCGAAACCAGACTGGATTTCATCGGCAATCAGCACAATGCCCTTGTCGTCGCAGAACTTGCGCAGCGCCTGGGCGAACTCGACCTCCATGGCCAGGAAGCCCGCTTCGCCCTGCACCGGTTCGACGATAAAACAGGCGACGTCTTCGACATCGATCTCGACGCTGAACAGGCGCTCCATGGCTTTGAGGGCCTCGGCACAGGTGACGCCGTTGTCCTGGCTGGGGAAGGGCAGGTGAAATACCGGCCCCGGCAGCACGCCGACTTTCTGTTTGTAGGGCGCGACTTTGCCGTTGAGGTTGAGGGTGGCCAGTGTGCGGCCGTGGAAAGCGCCGTCGAAGGCGATGACCGCGCTGCGGCCGGTGGCGCCACGGACAATCTTCAGTGCGTTTTCCGCTGCTTCCGCGCCGCTGTTGGTGAGCATGCCGCTGACCGGGTAACTCACCGGCATGAACGCGCTGAGGCGATCCATCAGTTCGAGGTAAGGCACATGGGGCGCTGCATTGAACGCGTAATGGGTCAGTCGGGTGGCTTGTTCGCGGATGGCTTCGACGATACGCGGATGGCAATGGCCGAGGTTCAACACGCCGATGCCGCCGACAAAGTCGATGTAGCGTTTGCCGTCGGTGTCCCAGACCTCGGCGTTTTTGCCGTGGCTGAGCGTGACAGGGTGAACGATGTTGATCGACTGGCTGATGGTTTCGCTGCGCATGGATGACCGGCTCGAAAGAAGGAGGACTTCTTTTTATCTAAGCCGTGAGCGGTGCTACGGGGCAAACGAAATAAAGTTGCCGGGTCAATCTTAAAAGTCGGGATGTGTTTCTGATCAGTTCCGCGCCGTGAACGCAGAACCTGTAGGAGCGAGCCTGCTCGCGATGGTGGTGAACGATTACGCGTAAACCAGAGGCCCAGCAGTGCTCTTGAGTTTTTCGCGAGCAGTCGAGCGTCGACCGGCTGCTCCTACAATTTAAATCAACGGCGGGTCAGTGGCGGCTGAGCGAACTTCACACCCGCCAGGCCATGGGCAATCAACGCACGGATGTTGCCGTGATCGCTGCCTTCAGGCGTGGCAACAACCGAGCGGTAATGCTCGCCGAAAGCCAGCAGCGCTTCTTCATCGCTCAAGCCTTCCAGCAGCGCCAGACCCAGGGTCTTGCACGAGCCTTCGTTCTGCCCGGCCGCGTTTTCCACGCCACCATTGTTGAAAGCCTGAGGCTGGTAGTCGTAACCGGCGGCAATGAACGCCAGAGTATCGGCGAAGGCGTGTTCGCCGCTGTTGAGGCTGGCGCGCAGGGTGTTCAAATCACTCATTGGGTTTTCCTTTGGCGAACGCCGCCTGTTGTTCGGCGTTGGCTTCTTGCTGAAATTGGGCTTTCCACTCGGCGTACGGCATGCCGTAAACCACTTCACGGGCTTCATCGAGGCTGACCTCGATCTGGCGTTCGTCAGCCGCCGCCTTGTACCACTTGGACAGGCAGTTGCGGCAGAAGCCCGAGAGGTTCATCAGATCGATGTTCTGCACATCCTTGCGGCTGTCCAGATGGGCCACCAGCCGGCGAAAGGCGGCGGCTTCGAGTTCCAGGCGTTGTTGATCGGTCATGGCGGTCTCTGCGAGACAGCTTCAAGCGGCACGCTTGAAGCTGCAAGTTGGATGGCGGTGGCTGCAAGTCTACAGCTTGGTGCTTGTAGCTTGAAGCTAGCGGCTCGCTGCCAGCGTAATCGACACCGACTCGGCAAATCGCAGCGCGTGGGGCTTGTCGACCTCGACCTCGGCGTAGAGCACCGATGCGTTGGCCATCACCAGGTCGAGAATTTCCTGGGTCAGGCGTTCGAGCAGCGCAAAGCGGTTGCCTTCCACATGGGCGATGATCGCCTTGGTAATGGTCCGGTAGTTCAACGCGTGATCGATGTCGTTGTCCCGTACCGCTTCCTGGGCTGCGTACAGAATGGTGAGGTTGATCAGCACATCCTGCTTGTTGAGGATTTCATCCTCGTTGATGCCGATGAAGGTACGCAGGCACAGGTCTTTGACCCGGATGCGTGCCATGCCTGGCTGAAGTTGTGGCATTGCTACTTGCTCCGTCCAATCAGTTGCAGGAACTCCTGGCGGGTGTTGCTCGACTCGCGGAAGGCGCCGAGCATCACCGAGGTGTTCATGGTCGAATTCTGTTTCTCGACGCCGCGCATCATCATGCACATGTGCTGCGCTTCGATGACCACCGCGACACCGGCCGCACCGGTTACTTGTTGCACCGCCTCGGCGATTTGCCGGGTGAGGTTTTCCTGGATCTGCAGGCGCCGGGCGAACATGTCCACCAGTCGCGCAATCTTCGACAGGCCCAACACCTTGCCGGTCGGAATATAAGCCACATGCGCCTTGCCGATGAAGGGCAGGATGTGGTGTTCGCAAAGCGAGTACAGCTCGATGTTGTCGACGATGACCATTTCATCGTTGTCGGAGGCGAACAGCGCGCCATTGACGATCTCTTCGACACTTTGCTCGTAGCCATGGCAAAGGTACTGCATGGCTTTGGCTGCGCGCATCGGCGTATCGAGCAAACCTTCGCGGTCGGGGTTTTCACCGAGGCCGATGAGGATCTCTCGATAGCTCTGGGATAAGGCGTTCTGGGGCAGTGATAACGTCATGGAAAATCCTCGCGGGACACTTATTTGATGTGCCGTCCGCCGTTGACGGTCAGGGTGGTGCCGGTGACATAAGGGTTGTCGAGCAGATAGCGCAGGCTCTGGTAGATCACTTCGCAGCCGGGTTCGATGCCCAGCGCGGACTTGGCCAGCACCTTGGCGCGGTAGGCCGCGTCGTCTTCAGGGTTGAACAGTAGCAGGGCCGGGGCGATCCCGTTGACCTTGATGGCCGGCGCGTACCTGGCGGCGAAGGACAGGGTCAGGCTGTCGAGCCCGGCTTTGCTGGCGCAATAGCCGATGTGCTTGCTGCTGCCCTTGCGGGTCACGTCATCGCTGATGTGCACGATGTCGGCGGGGCTTGAGCGTTGCAGCAGGTCGGCGCAATGCAGGTTGATCAGGTAAGGCGCCAGCATGTGCACACTGAACATGCGGGTGAATGCCGCGGCGTCGGTGTCCGGCGTTTCGGCCAGCCATTCGGAGGCGTTGTGGACAATCGCCCGCAAACAGTCGGTGTGGGTTTTCAGTTCGCTGATGAAGGCGAGGATCCCGGCCTCGCTGGCGAAGTCCGCGAACACCGCGGTGGCCCCCAGATCGCGCAGGGCTTGTACGCCGGGACGCTCGCTGCGGTAGCTGAAAATCACGCGCTGGCCATCTTCCAGCAGTCGCCGGGCGCAATGCAGGCCGACACGCTGGCCTGCGCCGGTAATGAGGATAGGGGCTGCGGAAGAAGTCATGAACGGCTCGCGTCGCGGTGAGAACAAAACTATACCAGCGACGGGAGCGCTCTACCTATTGTGGGGAATATCAGTGGTTTTGGGTGGAGGGGGCTGCGGGCAAGCGGCGTACGGGCGTGCTGTTCAGCCAATTGGCCAGCAAACGGGTCGACAGTGGAATGAAGAAATACACCATCAACGGCGTCAGGCACAGGGTGCTGACGAGCACGCGGGGCAGCAGCGCCATCTCACTCAGCAGCGACCCCAACGCAAAGTTGAACAGCAGGGAAACCGGAAAGAACGCCAACCAGATTGCCACGGCCTGTTTCCAGCGCGGCGGGCGTTGACCGACGGCACCGAACCAGCCCTCGATGCCGCTGACCCGATGTTCCGTCGGGTGGGCGAACAACTCGCTGCCGCGTCCGAGCCAGGCGCTGCGCGAAGCGGAATGCTCCCAGGCATGCAGGGTCTGCTCGTTGGCGAAGCGGAAGATAATCTGGAATTCGTCATCACCGGGCGGCGGTGCGAGTACGCCTGAGCCAAGGTAGCCAGGAAAGTCAGTGGCCAGTTGTTCGCCTTCGCGCAGCCAGGCGATCAGGTCTTGATAACGTCCATTGGCAACGCGGCGCGCAACCATCAGCGTGACGGGAGGGGTAGACATTGTGCATCTCCGTAAGACATTTGCGTCGCTCCGGATAGGAACTTCGCCAGGCGCAGCGCCGGGGTAGTGGGCTGCGGCTTGAAACAAGCAAGGATTATTCCTCATTCTGCCGGCTTCGTCTTTGAGCGGTTTTTTTCGATTATGAACTTGAATCGTTGTGGGGCAGAGTAGTTAAAATGGGATCCCATCTGCACATGGACGTACAATCCCAGATGCCTGTCMTTACTGACGTAGCTTCAGGTGTACCGCGGGCTGTCTCCCTTGAACAGGAACAGCTCTATCCGATTCGCGAGGTAGCGCGCCTGACAGGCGTCAATCCGGTCACGCTTCGAGCCTGGGAGCGACGTTATGGCCTGATTGTTCCAATGCGCACCGAAAGTGGGCATCGCCTGTATTCGCTGACCGATATCGAGCGGGTTCGCAGTATCCTCGGCTGGGTCGAGCGCGGTGTAGCCGTCAGCAAGATCGGCAGGATCCTGGCCAAAACCCAGCCGTTCCAGGCGTTGTCGCACATTATCCCCAACAACCTCGTGGAAGCCGATTATGCACAGTGGCAGCAGCAGGTTCTTGCTGCGGTCAACGGGTTTGATGACATTCGGCTGGAGCAGGTCTACGGGCAAATCTTTACCAGTTACGCCCTGCCGGTGGTGTTCCAGGACATTCTGATGCCCGTCTGGAAGCAACTTTTGCAACGCCAGGGTCAATTCGGCGGCACCAGCGAGTAGCTGTTCCTGGATGGTTTTCTGCGTTCCCGGGTGGTGCAGCGTCTGTTGTTGCGGCGCGACAAACAGCCGCGTCGAGTGGTCATCTGTGCGCCGGTTGGCCATTGCCGCGAGCTGGAACTGTTGGTCGCCGCCCTGTTCCTGAGTGCAGGGCAAATTGCCGTTCGCGTGCTGAACATTGGCCAGCCGTTCGATGAGCTGGCCGTGATGTGCGAAAGGGGCAAGCCCTTGGCGCTGGTGCTGTTCTCCAATCATGCTCCGGTTCCCGAGTTGCCGCGGCGCTTGAATCGCCTGGCCATGAGTCTGGAGTGCCGATTGTTGCTGGCCGGTGATGCTTCTGATCTGGCACAGGAGAGCCTGGCCGGGACTTCGGTCGGATGCCTGGGCAATGAAGGGGAGGTCATGAGCCAGCGTCTGAAGCAGTTCCTGGCGGGTAGTCTGGATACTTGAGGTTCAGAGATGCAGCGCGGGATGAGTCAACCGATGCTGTTGCAGGATGAACTGGCGCAGGCGCTCGGTTTCGTCCGTATCGCTCTGGCTCAGTTGATAGGCATAGAAGCCTTGTTCGTTTTCTTTCTCGAAAGTGCCACGCAAGGCAATCCGCTCATAGCCTGACGGGCTGAACCACAAGGCGAAATGCTTCGGCGGCTTGGTCTTGTTGCGAACCTCCAGCAAAACTCCTTTGCACGATACTTCGTGCACCCACAGGGTGCCGGTTTGACCCTTGGCGTTTTCCAGTGCTACCGGTTCGTCCAGTACCAGGCGCCAAGGCCGGACCATCGGTCCGTCTTCATAGATGCTCGGCACGCCGAGGCGCAGGTGCAGCGCATGGAACTCGTCTTCCACCAGGTGCAGGGGGAAGGTCATTTGCTGGTTTTCGAAGCTGGCTTGAATGGTGACCTGCTCATGGGCCGCCAGGCGGGTGAGCAGGTCACGAATTTGCGATCCCCCGTTGACGAGCAGGCTCGACGTCGCGTCCCGCACATTGAGTTGCGGGTTGTGTTGCATGCTCTGGATGAAATCCAGCTCATCCTGGGTCAGGAGTGCGTCGCGTTGCATGGCCAGCTCGAAAGAAATAGTTACAAAGTCAGCGGTGATTCTAGTTACTGACCATTAATTCTGGATTTCGTTTTTGCCGTTCGTCGCCTTGAGCGCCGTCAGTTCGGCCTGGAGTTCAGCCAACTGTGCTTCAAGCTGTGTCACGCGTTGTTGTGTCTTGACCTGCGCGGTGACATCTTTCTGCACGCCGACAAAGTAGGTTTGCCCGTCCGCTGGATTTTTCACCGTTGAAAGGGACAGCTCGTTCCAGAACGGTGTGCCGTCCTTGCGGTAGTTGCGCAGTATTTCCCGGCAGGATCCTTCACGGTTCAAGGCGTCGCGAATCAACGGCAGGGCTTCCTGGTCGCGGTCTCCCGACTGCAGGAAGCGGCAATCCTGATAGAGGATTTCTTCGCTGGAGTACCCCGTCAGCCGTTCGAACGCGGGGTTGACGTAAATGAGGATTTTGTCCTGATCGCCTTCCTTTTCGGCAATCACGATACCGTCGTTGGAGGTGTTGATCGCCATTTGCAGCAGTTGTGCATTAATCATCGGGGTATCCTTTCCTGATTGATTGTCGATTGCATTCTAAAAGAACAATCACGACCGTGCTGTTAATATCCGGGTCTTTTACTCGGATTCAGGATCAGATTGATGAAAGTCGCCATCATTTCCGGCTCGGTGTACGGCACGGCCGAAGAAGTTGCCCGCCACGCCGCCAGCCTGTTGAAAGCCGCCGGTTTCGAAACTTTTCACAACCCGCGTGCGACCCTCGCCGAAATCCAGGCGTATGGCCCCGAAGCCTTTCTGGTAGTGACATCGACCACCGGCATGGGCGAGCTGCCGGACAACCTGCAACCGCTGTATTCGACCATTCGCGACCAATTGCCAGCGGCCTGGCGCGGTTTGCCGGGTGCGGTGATCGGGTTGGGTGATGCGAGTTATGGCGATACTTTTTGTGGCGGCGGCGAGCAGATGCGCGAATTGTTCGGTGAACTGGGCATTCGCGAAGTACTGCCGATGCTACGCCTGGATGCAAGTGAAAGCGTGACCCCCGAGACGGATGCCGAGCCTTGGCTGGCGGACCTGATCAACGCACTGCGCACCTGATCGTTGCCCCGGCATCCATGCCAGTCAGGGTTCTGACAGTACGGTAAAAAAACTGCCTGTCCGACCCTCGCTGGCGCCGGTCGTTTGACATGGATCCAGGGTGGCCGGGCGACTGACTCGCAGGGCCACCAAGCTGGCTGCGAATGCAAGTACACGAACCTTAACGGGTGACTAGACTCGGTAAACATAGGAAACACTCCATCATAAAAACACCGAGGTTCCTTGCCGTGACTGTTGATCCCGTCCAATCACCTCACAGTGTCAAACACCAGGTCAGTGCTGCCGAGTGGCAGACCCGCGTCGACCTGGCGGCCTGTTATCGCCTGGTCGCCCAACATGGCTGGGATGACCTGATCTTCACCCATATCTCCGCCAAGGTGCCCGGCACCGAAGATTTCCTGATCAACCCGTTCGGGTTGATGTTTCATGAAGTTACCGCGTCGAGCCTGGTCAAGGTGGATCAGGCCGGCAACAAGCTGATGGACAGTCCTTACGAGATCAATCCGGCGGGTTACACCATCCACAGCGCCGTGCATGAAGTTCGTCACGATGTCGTCTGCGTGCTCCACACCCACACGGCTTCAGGGGTGGCGGTGTCGGCACAGAAGCAGGGCGTTCTGCCGATCAGTCAACAGTCGTTGTTCGTGCTTTCCAGCCTGGCCTACCACGCCTACGAAGGCGTGGCGCTCAACCATGAAGAGAAAGTGCGGCTGCAGGCCGACCTCGGTGAAAACAATTTCCTGATGCTGCATAACCACGGTCTGCTGACCTGCGGCAGCACCATCGCCGATACGTTCCTGATGATGTTCACCTTTACGCGTGCCTGCGACATTCAGGTCATGGCGCAAAACGGTGCCGCTGAACTGATTGCCATCGAACCGCAGATTCTGGCAGGCGCCAAAGCCATGATCGCGGGTGTCACCCGAAGTGCTCAAGGCATGGGCGGAGCGCTGGCATGGCCGGCGCTGCTGCGTAAACTCGATAAACTGGACCCGGGCTATAAACTCTGATGGAACTCGCCGAGATCCCCTTGTGTGTCTGGCGTAAACGCAGCCAGACGTTCGTATTCCGTGGTCAAAGCATCCGTTACTGGACAGCAGGGCAGGGTGAGCCGCTGTTGCTCATTCACGGCTTCCCGTCCGCCAGTTGGGACTGGCATTACTTGTGGCAGCCTTTGAGCCAGCGGTTTCGCGTGATCGCTTGCGACATGCTGGGCTTCGGCGACTCGGCCAAACCGGCGAATCACGAATACAGCCTGTTGGAGCAAGCGGATCTGCAACAGGCACTGCTTGAACACCTGAATGTCGAACAGCCGGTGCACCTGTTCGCCCACGATTACGGCGACAGCGTGGCCCAGGAACTGCTGGCCCGGCATTACGAGTCGCGGGTGGAGCTGGCCAGTTGCGTGTTTCTCAACGGCGGGTTGTTTGCGGAAACCCATCGCCCGGTATTGATACAAAAACTCTTGCTCAGCCCAGTGGGCTGGATCATTGGCCGCGCCTTCAGCCGTGATGGTCTGGTGAGAAACTTCCGGCAGATTTTCGGTCCGCAAACCCGCCCCAGTGAAAGCCAGATGGATGATTTCTGGAGCCTGGTCGAAAGCCAGCGCGGGCCACGGATCATGCATAAATTGATCGCCTACATCCCGGAGCGACGCGTCTGGCGCAACCGCTGGGTGAGCGCGATGCAACGCGGTGAAGTGCCGCTGCGAATGATCGATGGCGGGGTCGATCCGATCTGCGGCGCGCACATGGTCGAGCGTTACCGGGAGCTGATCCCGGAGGCGGACACGGTCGTATTGCCCGACATCGGCCACTACCCGCAGATCGAGGCCCCTTGTGAAGTGCTCAAGCACTACTTGGCGTTTCGCGATCAATTGCTGTTGCCGCCGTGCAAGGCGGCGTGTTCCTGATTCGCAGCGTTGAATCTGTTCTGCTTCTGTGGGACCGCGTCATCCTGTCCGATGCGATCATCATCCCCCAGCCTTATCGCCCACCATTCAGCCTCCCCCGTGTTCATTGTGACCTGCCGCGCAGTGCCTGAAACTCGGACTCATTGTTCCCTGGCCTGCTGGAGTCCCCCATGAATGAGTCTGTGCGCTTCGAAGATAAAGTCGTGATCATCACCGGAGCCGGTGGCGGCCTGGGACGGGCGCATGCACTGCTGTTCGCCAAACAGGGCGCCAGGGTGCTGGTCAACGATCTTGGCGGCTCGGCCCAGGGCGAAGGCGCCAACGCTTCGGCTGCCGACCGCGTGGTAGCGGACATTCGCGAGGCCGGCGGCATCGCCGAGGCCAACCACGACTCGGTCACTGACGGTGACAAACTGGTCCAGCACGCCCTGGACGTCTTCGGTCGCGTCGACGTGGTGGTCAACAACGCCGGGATCCTGCGTGACAAGACCTTCCACAAAATGGATGACGCCGACTGGGATCTGGTTTACCGCGTCCACGTCGAAGGTGCCTACAAAGTCACCCGTGCCGCCTGGCCGCACATGCGCGAGCAAAACTACGGTCGGGTGATTTTCACTGCGTCGACCTCGGGCATCTATGGCAACTTCGGCCAGTCCAACTACGGTATGGCCAAGCTCGGTCTCTATGGCCTGACCCGTACCCTGGCCATCGAAGGCCGCAAGAACAACATCCTGGTCAACGCCATCGCCCCCACCGGCGGCACGCGCATGACCGAAGGCTTGATCCCGCCGCAGGTCTTCGAACAGCTCAAGCCGGAACTGGTCAGCCCGCTGGTGGTGTACCTGGCCAGCGAGAACTGCCAGGAAACCTCCGGTCTGTTTGAAGTCGGCGGCGGCTGGATGGGCAAGGTCCGCTGGGAGCGCAGCCTCGGTGCCGGGTTCGATCCACGGACGGGTTTCTCCCCGGAAGACGTGGCGGCGCACTGGCAGCAGATTTGCGACTTCGAGGGTGCGGCGCATCCGAAAGACAACATCGAAGCGCTGAAGGAAATGATGGGGAATTTGCACAGATATACGCTCTGATAGCGCCGGCAAGGCCACATTGATTGACCTTGCCGGTTGTTGCGTTTGTCGGCTGGGAGCCGTTTGTTACCGATCAGCCAGGAAAGTATTTGACTACCAGTGCCTTCAGATTGGCAGCTGTTTGCACGTCCATTTTTCCGTCGAAGTTTTCCGGGCGAAAATGCATCTGGAATGCCCGCACCAACTGTTGAAAGCCGCCTTCCGTTGACGCGCCCGAAACATCGTATCCATAGGTTTTGAACAGTCCCAACAATTCGTTTCGGGCGGGAATGCCCGAAGTGTTGTATTGGCGCAGATACTCGTCCCGAGTGGTTGCATCGAACCAGGCGCCGACGCCTTTCAAGTACAGCGCCTGCCAGGGAAACATCGGCCCCGGGTCACTCTTGCGACCGATCGAAACATCGGAGTGGCCCAAAACCTGCGTCGGTGTGATATCCGGGTAGCGCTTGAGGATGTTCAGCGCCAGTTGTTCAATCGCAGCAATCTGCTCGGGGTGATACGGCGGGAAGGTGAATTCGCCTTTGTTGTCGGTCGCCAGGTTGACGACTTCAATGCCGATGGACGTGTCATTCAGATTGCTGCGGTTACCCCACTGACTGACACCTGCGTGCCACGCGCGACAGGTTTCATCCACCAGGCTGAAAACTTCCTGCACGGTATGGCCGGCTTTCAGGTAACTGGGGTCAGTGATATCTGGAATCAGATAGTGCGCGCTGACATTCGGGCCGGTCAGGGCACTGACAGAACTTGAAAAGTTAGCGGCCGTGTAGTGAAGAATCAGAAAGCGTATTCGACTGTTGAAGCTTCGGGTTGAGCGATACTGGTTGTAGTTGATGGGTTTCATGGTTGCACTCGCAATAAGTAAGTTTGAAGCCGGACGAAGATAAAAGTCGTGCGCCGACTTGCTGTTCAACTTAATGGCTCGAGTGCCATTGGTGTTTACCTATGCTTGTAGGTGCTTTCTGAAAGAAATGTAGGTATTCGAAGTTTTGCCTGGATGGTCAGGGGTTACCGACTGGCAGCTGTTACTCATCAAAAAACCATCACCCATAAAAAAGGCCGCTGCAAACGCAGCGGCCAAGGTAAGACGTTGGATCAGGAGCTACAAATCAACGTCAGTGAACACAGGGCGATGAACCGAATCCTCAATTCATCTGAAATCTTTCATCACGGCGCAGGCCGGTACATCGTGCCTGCGGTGGTTTACCGTGACAGCCAGGCAAGAATAAGCCCTTGGTGTCGTAGGAAAAATACCAATTGCGGACATGCACTGTTGCAACCCCGGCAACAGTCAGGATTCGGCTGCTCGTCCTCGGGGTGATGACCCTGTGCCAGTCATCCTTTAGAGGTACACCACGAATACCTCCTTGGTGCGCTTATCGACCCCGGTGCCCGGCAGTAGGGTGAGGCCTTCTGTCACTCACCGGGGAAGACGCATGACAAAAACAACAATGCGCGCCATCTTCACACCACAGGCGCTGGCGGCTGCGGTTGCATTGGGCTGCTGTACCCAGGCACAGGCCATTTCGTTCAACATCGGGGAAATCGAGGGGACGTTCGACTCCTCGCTGTCGGTCGGCGCGAGTTGGGGCGTGCGTGATGCGGATAATGCCCTGGTGGGCACCGTCAACGGCGGTTCCGGCCAGTCTTCGACCGGCGACGACGGGCGATTGAATTTCAAGAAGGGTGAAACCTTCTCGAAGATCTTCAAGGGGATTCACGACCTCGAACTGAAGTACGGCGACACCGGTGCGTTTGTGCGTGGCAAGTACTGGTACGACTTTGAGCTGAAAGATGAAAGCCGGCCGTTCAAGGACATCAGCGATCACAATCGCAAAGAAGGCGCCAAGTCTTCAGGCGGACAAATCCTCGATGCTTTCGTCTATCACAACTATTCCCTTGCCGATCTGCCGGGTACGGTGCGTGCCGGTAAACAAGTGGTCAGCTGGGGTGAGAGCACCTTCATCGGCAACTCGATCAACAGCATCAACCCGGTCGACGTGTCCGCGTTCCGTCGGCCGGGGGCCGAGATCAAGGAGGGCCTGATCCCGGTCAACATGCTGTTTGCCTCCCAGGGACTGACGGACAAATTGACGGTCGAAGGCTTCTATCAACTGGAGTGGGACCAGACGGTTGTCGATAACTGCGGCACCTTCTTCGGTGTGGACGTGGTAGCCGATGGTTGCAACAAGGGTTACACCGTCGCCAGCCCGGCCATTGCACCGCTGCAGCCGATTGCAGCTGCCTTTGACCAGGGCTTCGAAGTCAGCAAGGAGGGGGTGATCGTTCCCCGTGGTGGCGACCGCGATGCCCGGGACTCCGGACAGTGGGGGACGGCATTGCGCTGGCTGGGGGACGACACCGAATACGGCCTGTATTTCATGAACTACCACAGCCGCTCACCGAATGTCGGGACCACCACCGCTGGCCCCGGTACGCTGGCAAGCCTTCCGGGGATCGTTGCCGCCGCCAACCGCATCGCCCCCGGCAGCGGTTCGGGCCTGGCCCAAAGTGTGATGCTCGGTCGCGGCCAGTATTACCTCGAATACCCGGAGGACATCCGCCTCTACGGCGCGAGCTTCTCCACCACGTTATCCACCGGCACCGCGTGGAGCGGGGAAATCAGCTACCGCCCCAACCTCCCGGTGCAGGTCAACACCAATGACCTGACCCTGGCCATGCTCAATCCGATTGYAGGCGGTGCGGCATCGCCCATCGCCACTACACCGGGGGCCGACAACAAAGGCTATCGCCGCAAGGAGGTGACGCAGGTCCAGAGCACCCTGACGCACTTCATCGACCAGGTCGCGGGTGCGGATCGCCTGACCCTGGTGGGCGAGGCGGCGGTGGTCCGGGTCGGCGGCCTGGAGCCGCGCACCAAACTGCGCTACGGCCGCGACTCGGTGTTTGGTCAGTATGGTTTCGGCGGTGATACCAATGGCTTCGTGACCTCGACGTCGTGGGGTTATCGCGCCCGGGCCATTCTCGATTACAACAACCTGATCGCCGGGATCAATTTCAGACCCAACCTCTCGTGGTCCCACGACGTCGCAGGCTTTGGCCCCAACGGTCTGTTCAACGAAGGCGCCAAGGCCATCAGCCTCGGTGTCGACGCGGACTATCGCAACACGTACACCGCGAGCCTCAGTTACACCGACTTTTTCGGAGGTAACTACAACGTCCTCACTGACCGTGACTTCGTGGCGTTGAGCTTTGGTGTGAACTTCTGATCTGGCTGAAAAGGATGAATTCAATGCGCAAGATGATTCTGCAATTGGGCACCGTTCTAGCCCTGAGTCTGTTGGCCGCCAACGTGATGGCTGCGGTGTCGCCGGAAGAAGCCGGCAAACTCGGCACCAGCCTTACGCCGCTCGGTGCCGAGAGGGCCGGCAATGCCGATGGCTCGATTCCGGCCTGGACCGGCGGCATCCCGAAAAATGCTGGCGCGGTGGACAGCAAAGGTTTCCTGGCCGATCCGTTCGCCAGCGAAAAGCCGTTGTTCGTGATCACCGCCGCGACCGTCGACAAGTACAAGGACAAACTCTCCGACGGCCAGATCGCGATGTTCAAGCGCTATCCTGAAACTTACAAAATTCCGGTCTATCCCAGCCACCGCACTGTGGCATTACCGGCTGAAATCTATGAGTCGGCCAAACGCAGCGCTCTGAACGTAACACCGATCAACGACGGTAACGGTCTGGCCAACTTCACCGGCAATCGCTACTACGCGTTCCCGATTCCGAAGAATGGTGTGGAGGTGATCTGGAACCACGTCACTCGTTACCACGGCGGCAATCTGCGGCGCACCATCACCCAGGCGACACCGCAGTCCAATGGCGATTTCACGGTGATCCGCTTCAAGGACGAAGTCGCGGTGCCGTCGTTGCTCGGTGATCTCAAACCTGGCAGCGACGATAACGTCCTCAACTATTTCAAGCAGGAAGTGACCGCACCGGCGCGGCTGGCGGGTAACGTGTTGCTGGTTCACGAGACCCTCGACCAGGTCCAGGAACCGCGCAAGGCCTGGATCTACAATGCTGGCCAGCGCCGGGTACGGCGTGCGCCGCAGGTGGCCTATGACGGCGTCGGCACCTCGTCCGATGGCCTGCGCACCACCGACAACTTCGACATGTTTTCCGGCGCACCGGATCGCTACGACTGGAAGCTGGTCGGCAAGAAGGAGATGTACATTCCCTACAACAGCTACAAACTCGATTCGCCGGACCTCAAGTACACCGATGTGATCAAGGCCGGACACATCAATCAGGACCTGACCCGCTATGAGCTGCACCGGGTCTGGGAAGTCGTCGCCACGGTCAAGCCGAACGAGCGGCACGTGTACGCCAAGCGCCACATGTACATCGACGAAGACAGCTGGCAAGTGGCGCTGGCCGACCACTACGACGGGCGTGGCCAGCTCTGGCGTGTCGCCGAAGGGCATGCGCAGTTCTACTACGATCACCAGGTGCCGGCCTACACCGTCGAAGCGCTGTATGACCTGATCGCCGGTCGCTATATCGCCCTGGGAATGAAGAACGAAGAGAAGCGCAGCTTCGAATTCAACATCGATGCAAGAGCGGGGGACTACACGCCAGCGGCCTTGCGTAGTACGGGGGTGCGGTAAGTTTCCTACAGGCTCCTACACAAAAAGGTGACTTCACGGTCACCTTTTTTATAGTGGGGGATCAGTGTGTTGAATACTTCTTCAACAAGCGCTCGGGAGAGGTCTAGGGTGGCGCCAGAATTATAAAAAAGGCGCATCACTATGACTGCAATGACGCACTGTCTGGACCGCCCCGGTTTCCTGCCCCGACTGTCGTCCCATCATCTGTCCCGCGAGCGGTTGATCGAGCCCATGCTGGCCTCGACTGCGCGGGTGAAGTTGCTTTGCGCACCGGCCGGTAGTGGCAAGAGCGCGTTGCTCAGCGAATGCCTGCTGCGTGCACCGGAGAACTGTCGGGTCTATTGGCTGCCGCTGGCGGGGGCGTCGTTGAGTGCAGCCGATTTTCTGTTGCGCCTGACGCAAGCGTTGGGGGTGCCATCGGCGGATGAGCCAGGGCTGCTGGCGCATCTGGCGCGATTGCAGACGCCGACCTGGCTGTTTCTCGACGATTTTTGCCGCGCACTCAACCCGGAACTCGACCGGATGCTCGATCGCCTGTTAGCCGTTGCCAGCCCGGCGCTGAGCTGGTGGCTGAGTTCCCGTCGACGACCATCCTGCAACTGGCCGCGGCTGCTGCTGGATGATGAGTTGTACGAGTGCGAAGGCCGGGCTCTGGCATTTACCGAGGCCGAAGTCGGGCAGTTGCTCGGTCATGTCGAGCCGACCCTGGCGGCACAAACCGCCAAAAGGGTAGTTGAGCGCAGCGGTGGCTGGTGCGCTGGTGTGCGGATCGCGTTGCTCAATGGTTGTCCGTGGTCGGGTGAGCAGGGGCGTTCGGCGACGCTGCTCGATTATCTGCAGCATGAGTTGTTCAACAGCTTGCCGCCGGAGTTGGTCGAGGTCTGGCAGGTGTTGGTTCATCTACCACGCTTCAACGCCAGCTTGTGCGAGCATCTTTTCGGTACGGGTGAGGGCGCGCAGTGGCTGCATGCGTTGCAGGAAATGGGCTGTTTCATTGAACCCTGGGAAGACTCCGTCGAGTGGTTGCGGATCTTCGAACCACTGGCCCGGGCGATGCGTGAAGAACCGTCCCCGGCGGGGCGATCCTGGCATCGCCGCGCGTGCCAATGGTTCAGCACCGAAGAAGACTGGCAAGGTGCGTTCGAGCAGGCTCTGTTGGCGCAGGAGCTCGAAGTTGCGGTCAGCCTGTTGCAGCACTTCAGCTTCGAGCATTTGTTCCGGCGTGAAAATATCTGTCTGCTGTTGAAACTCCACGAGCGTCAACAGGCTGAACTGACCCTCGTTACACCGCAATTGGTGGGACTGGTTACCGCGGCGTTGTTGGTTGCCGGGCGCTTCGATCATGCCGCCGCGTGCATCGAGCAACTGGCACGATTTGCCCCACAGCCTACGCAGGCGCTGCAACGGCAACTGCTGGCACGCTGGCAGGCGCAACAGGGCTGGTTGCTGCATTTGCAAGGTCGCATGGAGGCGGCCCGCGTTCACTTTCTCGACGCGCTGGCCGAGTTGAGCGTCGATGCCTGGCCGGTGCGATTGTTGTGCCTGTCGGGTCTGACCCAGCAGGCCTTGCTCAACGCCGAACTCGATGTGGCGCAGACGTTCAATCGTGAGGCGCTGTGTCTGGCGCGCGCCCAAGGCTCGCTATTGTTCGAAGGGTTGCTTGAGCTCGATCACGCGCAGTTGCTGGAGATGCGCGGAGCGCCCCGACGCGCCGAGAGCTTGTTGGCTGAAGTTTTTGCCTTGTTGTCCCGACAGGCTGATCGACCGACGCCGTTATTGGGGCGAATTGCCCTGCGGCGAGGGCGGTTGGCCCTCTGTCAGGGACAAGATGAGTTGGCCGCCGGTTTCTTCCGGTCCGGCCTGGAGGACTGCCTGCAAAGCCAGGACAAGCACGCGTTGTATGGCTTTCTCGGGCAAGCGCAGATGGCCGCCAATCGGCGCGATTATACCCTCGCGTTTGATCGTCTGCGCGAAGCCGAGCGAGTGATGCAGCAGCGGCAGATTCCCGATACGGTGTATCGCGGGGTGCTGCTGCAAATCAGCAGCCATTTCTGGTTGCAGCAAGGGCGACCGGAATTGGCCTGTGAGGCGCTGACCCGTGTCTTGCGTCACTATCGCGGGCCTCGTGCGCGTCAGGCGCCACCAGCCACACTTCAGCTGATTGCCCGTATCGAGTACCAATTGGTGTTGGCGCAGATGCATTTGCAACAGACGCAAAAGCCGCTGGATCGGCTGCAGGAGTTGCTCGATCACGCGCAACGGCACGCCATGCTGGCACTGGAAACGGAATTGCATTTGGTGATCAGCGAAGTGGCGGACCTGACCGCGGAGCCCAGGCTGGCCAAGGCGGCTTTGGAGGCGGGCCTGGCGCTGGTGAAGCGCTGTAACGGGCAACAGGCGTTGCGTGAACTGGGCCTGCGCCAGCCGAACTTGCTCAGCCGTTTGCGCGGGGAAGAGTCGGTGACGGCCATGCTCGCCGATGTCAGCCCGCTGAGTACCCGGGAGATTGAGGTGCTGGGTCTCATTGCCCAAGGCAGTTCCAATCAGCAAATTGCCGAGCGACTGTTCATCTCCTTGCATACGGTGAAAACCCACGCACGGAGAATCCACAGCAAATTGGGGGTTGAGCGTCGCACGCAAGCTGTGGCGATGGGCAAGAAGCTGGGGCTGATCCTGCCCGTCTGATCAGCGCCGTTGCGTTCAGGTTGTCAATGCGTCTGGCTGATAGCCCATGCGCCAACTCACTGCTCGTGTGGCAGACAGCAAACGCTGCGCCGCGGGACCGTTTTCATCGGCATGGAACAGCGAGGTCGGCCCGACCACCGTCAGTACTGCGGCAATCTTGCCCATGGCGTTGAATACCGGTGCCGACAAGGCATCCACACCGGGCATCAGCAATCCATGCACATGATGCAGGCCCCGTTGGCGGATCTGTTCGCACATCGTCGTGTACGCCTGATCATCCGCCAAGCTGTGGGTGGCGCTGCTCTGCAACTCCTGATCGCGCAGGTCCACGGTTTCACGCCTGGGCAGGTAGGCGCCAAACACCAGTCCCGTCGAAGAACTGAGCAATGGCAACACCGAGCCCAGTTGTGTCACCACCGTCACCGCACGCACCGCCGGTTCGATATGCACCACGGTCGCGCCCTGGTTACCCCATACCGCCAGAAAACAGGTTTCGTTCAAGTCGTCGCGCAGTTCAGCCAGGGGCAGGGCGGCGACTTTCAGCACGTCCATACTGTTGAGTGCCGCCAACCCTACGCGCAAGGCTTCGCGGCCAAGCCCGTAATGGTTGGTCGCAGCGTTCTGCTCGGCGAATCCGCTGGCGATCAGCGCCTGCAAATAGCGGTGAACCTTGCTCGCCGGCATCTGCACGTGTTCAGCCAGGCGCGACAGCGAAGTCGAAGGCGACAACTCGGCCAACGCCTTGAGGATGTCGGTGCCAACCTCGGCCGAGCGGACTTTCTGTTTACCGTTGTTGTCGCTGGTTTTTTCCATGGTGGCTGGGATCCCGGGACGAATGGGCGTCTTTATAGCTTGACGGTCAATACCAATCAAATTACGTTATGCGTAATCTAATTACGATAAAAATAACCGAGGCAGGCCAGTAACTCTTCCAAAGGGTGACCGGCATTGCCGACTCCCTGTTCAGGAGGCTCCATGAACCCCGATTCAACGACGCCAGCGCTGGCCTACCTGTCAGGCTTCGGCAACGAATTCAGCAGCGAAGCGTTGCCCGGCGCACTGCCCGTCGGCCAGAACTCCCCGCAAAAAGCCCCGTACGGCCTCTACACCGAACTGTTCTCCGGCACGGCGTTCACCATGCCGCGCAGCGAGGCGCGGCGCACCTGGATGTACCGCATTCAGCCGTCGGCCAATCACCCGGCATTCGTCAAGCTTGACCGGCAACTGTCCGGCGGCCCGCTGGGCGACGTAACCCCCAATCGCTTGCGCTGGAACCCGCTGGACATTCCCGCCGAGCCGACCGATTTCATCGATGGTCTGGTGAGCATGGCGGCCAACTCGGGCGCGGAAAAACCGGCCGGGATCAGCATCTACAACTACCGCGCCAACCGTTCCATGGAGCGTGTGTTCTTCAACGCCGACGGCGAGATGTTGCTGGTGCCTGAACTGGGGCGCCTGCGCATTGCCACCGAACTAGGCGTGCTTGAACTGGAACCGCTGGAAGTTGCCGTACTGCCACGCGGCCTTAAATTCCGCATTGAACTGCTCGATCCGCAAGCCCGCGGTTACGTCGCCGAAAACCATGGTGCGCCGCTGCGTCTTCCGGACCTGGGGCCGATTGGCAGCAATGGCCTGGCCAATCCGCGGGACTTCCTGACCCCGGTGGCGGCCTACGAAAACCTGCAACAACCCACCACGCTGGTGCAGAAGTTCCTCGGCCAGCTGTGGGCCTGCGAGCTCAATCATTCGCCGCTCAACGTGGTCGCCTGGCACGGTAACAACGTACCGTACAAATATGACCTGCGCCGTTTCAACACCATCGGCACCGTCAGTTTCGATCACCCTGATCCGTCGATCTTTACCGTTCTGACCTCGCCGACCAGCGTTCACGGCTTGGCCAACCTCGACTTCGTGATCTTCCCGCCGCGCTGGATGGTGGCCGAGAAAACCTTCCGTCCGCCGTGGTTCCATCGCAACCTGATGAACGAATTCATGGGTTTGATCCAGGGCGAATACGACGCCAAGGCCGAAGGCTTTGTGCCCGGCGGTGCTTCGTTGCACAGCTGTATGAGCGCCCACGGTCCCGACGGTGAGACTTGCACCAAAGCGATCAACGCGGACCTCAAACCGGCGAAAATCGACAACACCATGGCGTTCATGTTCGAGACGAGCCAGGTGTTGCGCCCAAGCCGTTTCGCCCTCGATTGCCCACAACTGCAAAACACTTACGATGCCTGCTGGGCCACGCTGCCCGCCACTTTCGACCCGACCCGGAGATAACCCATGACGCAGACTTCCATCACTCGCAGCTGGGTTGCATCCGCCAACGGCCATGCTGATTTCCCCCTGCAAAACCTGCCGCTGGGCGTGTTCAGCCTCAACGGCTCGGCACCGCGCAGCGGCGTGGCCATTGGCGAACATATCTTTGATCTACAAGCGGCCCTGGAGGCCGGGTTGTTCGATGGCGCAGCGAAGGCTGCGGTCGAGGCCACCCGTGGCGGTCAGTTGAATGCGTTCTTCGAACTGGGCCGCGAGGCTCGCGTCGCCTTGCGCGAGCGTTTGCTGGAACTGTTCGCCGAGGGCAGCACCCTGCACGGCAAGATCGAAGCCCTGGGCGCAAAACTGCTGCCGCTGGCGGCGGATTGCGAGATGCACCTGCCAGCGAAAATCAACGATTACACCGACTTCTACGTCGGCATCGAGCACGCCCAGAACGTCGGCAAACTGTTCCGTCCCGACAACCCGTTGCTGCCGAACTACAAGTACGTGCCAATCGGCTACCACGGTCGCGCGTCGACCATTCGCCCGTCCGGTACCGATGTGCGCCGCCCGAAAGGCCAGACGTTGCCGGCCGGTCAGAGCGAGCCGACGTTCGGCCCTTGCGCGCGCCTGGACTACGAACTGGAACTGGGCATCTGGATTGGTCAGGGCAACGACATGGGCGACTCGATTGCCATTGGCGACGCCGCCGATCACATCGCCGGTTTCTGCCTGCTCAACGACTGGTCGGCACGGGACATCCAGGCCTGGGAATACCAGCCGCTGGGCCCGTTCCTGTCGAAGAGCTTCATCACCAGCATCTCGCCGTGGGTCGTCACCGCCGAAGCGCTGGAACCATTTCGTCGCGCCCAGCCTG
Source organism: Pseudomonas sp. P5_B3 (assembly GCF_056400405.1). Classification (NCBI taxonomy): domain Bacteria; kingdom Pseudomonadati; phylum Pseudomonadota; class Gammaproteobacteria; order Pseudomonadales; family Pseudomonadaceae; genus Pseudomonas; species Pseudomonas sp. P5_B3. The sequence continues at coordinate 193,988 of NZ_JBFULI010000003.1, forward strand.
CGCGTCCGCAAGGCGATCCGCAGCCGCTACCGTACCTGTTCGACAAGCGCGATCAGGCCGCTGGCGCGTTCGACATCGAACTGGAAGTGCTGCTGCTCACCGAGGCCATGCGTGAACAGAACCTGCCAGCCCATCGCCTGACCTTGAGCAACACCGGGCACATGTACTGGACCGTGGCACAGATGGTGGCGCACCACAGCGTCAATGGTTGCCAATTGCAGGCTGGCGACTTGTTCGGCTCGGGTACCTTGTCGGGACCGGAAAACGGCCAGTTCGGCAGCCTGCTGGAAATCACCGAAGGCGGTAAAAAGCCGATCGAACTGGCCTCGGGCGAGGTGCGTAAATTCCTTGAAGACGGTGACGAAATCATCCTGCGCGGACGTTGCCGCCGCGACGGTTTCGCTTCCATTGGCTTTGGCGAGTGCCGCGGCAAAGTGCTGCCGGCACGCTGAGAGGAGTGGGGCATGGAACTCTATACCTACTACCGTTCGACGTCTTCGTACCGGGTGCGTATCGCTTTGGCACTCAAGGGCCTGGATTATCGATCCTTGCCAGTCAATCTGATCGCACCGCAGGGTGGTGAGCATCGGCAGCCACCTTATCTGGGTATCAACCCGCAGGGCCGCGTGCCGGCCTTGCGCACCGATGAAGGCGAATTGCTGATCCAGTCTCCCGCGATCATCGAATACCTGGAGGAGCGTTATCCACAGGTGCCGCTGCTGTCCAGGGACCTGACTGCCCGCGCACACGAACGCGGCGTAGCGGCAGTGATCGGCTGCGATGTGCACCCGTTGCACAACGTCAGCGTGCTCAATCGGCTGCGCCAGTCGGGCCACGACGAACCGCAGGTGGTGGAGTGGATCGGCCACTGGATCGGCCAAGGGTTGGCCACGATTGAGCAGTTGATCGGGGATGACGGTTACTGCTTCGGCCCCGAGCCTGGGTTGGCGGACGTCTACTTGATCCCGCAGCTGTACGCAGCCGAGCGTTTCAGTGTTTCTCTTGAAGCTTACCCGCGAATCCGGCGAGTGGCGGCATTGGCGGCGACGCACCCGGCGTTCATCAAGGCGCATCCGGCGAACCAGCCAGACACGCCTTGAGTCAGAAGCCGGATCAAAAGATCGCAGYCTGCGGCAGCTCCTACCCCCATCCTCGTAGGAGCTGCCGCAGACTGCGATCTTTTGCTTTTAATGGACGATGGAATTGGGCGGCAGATGCCCCAACCGTTCCGTCAGGCGAATCCGCTGGATCGGATCGTCGCTGAGCAGCAGTGCGTGCTCCAGGTCAAAACGCTCGGCGTTCGGGCAGTCCAGCCGCTGGTACAGGCTGGCCCGGGCCAGATAGTCGGAGGCACTGGCGTCACCCAGTTCCAGGACGCGATCGGCGTCGATCAAGGCATTGATGAAATCGTCGTGGGACAGGTACAACTGGCGCAGGTTGCGCGACAGCCGTTGCAGCATCTGCGCCGGCTCGGCGGTTGCGAGGTGCTCGGCGCTGAGCTTTATGTTCGGGCCGTACTGGCGCTGCAACAACTCCCGACAATCGTTCGGATAAAGGCGACGACCGCCGCAGGGATCGAGCAAATGGTCGGCGCCCGGCACCCGCAGCAGGAAATGCCCGGGGAAGTTGACCCCGACCAGGGGAATCTCCAGACCCCTGGCCAACTCCAGCGCAATCAGCCCCAGCGTCAAGGGTTGGCCTCTTCGGCGTTCCAGTACCTTGTTCAACAGGGCCACTTGGGGGCGTAACGGCGTGAAATCGTCCTGGGCGAAGCCAAGGTCGTTCATGCGCCGCAGTAGCGGCTGGGCCAGTTCACTGACCGGCAGCATCGGCAAGCCGCCACTGACCCGTTGCTGCAACGCCTGGAAATCGGCCAGCAGTGCTTGCGGCTCCACCTCGTTGTCGTGCTCGACCGCAATCCACAGTGCCGCCTCGAACAGCGCGGGCGGTGAACGTTGCAGGCAGGCGAAGAACGATTGGCGCGGGGTCATCAAAATCTCCGGGCGATGCCTCGTTTTAGCCCCCTCTCCGGCGTTCGTCCAGTGCCGTACAAGGTCGAATGCAGGTTATTTCCTAAAGCTTGCATCGTGGCCGTGCTTATTCCGGTGCGCTTCTGCAATTTTTGGGCGCAAGCCTATACTGGCGTCTACAAGAAGTGATTCGGGAGCCTTACGATGTTCGCTCTCATGCAAAGCACCCGCCTTGAATCGCTGCATCTGAGCGTCGACTCGGTCACCGGGTTGAAGGCGGTCATTGCCATTCATAACAGCCGTCTGGGGCCTGCCCTGGGTGGTTGTCGTTACCTTGCCTACCCCAGCGACGAATCCGCGATCGAGGATGCTGTGCGCCTGGCCCAGGGCATGAGCTACAAGGCTGCGCTGGCCGGGCTGGCGCAGGGGGGAGGTGTGGCGGTCATTGTCCGCCCGGCCCATGTTGCAAACCGCGGTGCGCTGTTCGAAGCCTTCGGGCGCTGCATCAATCAGCTTGATGGTCGCTACATCACCGCCATCGACAGCGGCACTTCGGTAGCGGACATGGATTGCATCGCCCAACAGACCCAGCACGTCACCAGCACCACGTCGGCGGGAGACCCGGCGCCCCATGCGGCAATGGGCGTATTCACCGGCATTCGCGCCACTGCCATGGCGCGGTTGGGTAGCGATAATCTCGAAGGTTTGCGCGTAGCGATTCAAGGCTTGGGCAATGTCGGCTATGCCCTGGCGGAGCAGTTGCACGCCGCCGGAGCCGAACTGCTGGTCAGCGATATCGATCACGGCAAGGTGCAATTGGCCATGGAGCAACTCGGTGCGCACCCGATTGCCAACGAAGCGCTGCTCAGCACACCTTGCGATATCCTCGCGCCCTGCGGCCTGGGCGGTGTACTCAACAGCCATACCGTGACGCAATTGCGCTGCTCGGCGGTGGCCGGTTCGGCGAACAATCAGCTGACGCATCTGGACGTCGCCGACCAACTGGAGCGCCGTGGCATCCTGTATGCGCCGGATTACGTGATCAACGCTGGCGGGCTGATTTACGTGTCGCTCAAGCACCGAGGGGAAGGACTGTCGACCATCACCGCGCACCTGTCGAAAATCAGCACGCGCCTGACCGAAGTGTTCGCCCACGCCCAGGCGGAAAAACGCTCTCCCGCACGGGTGGCCGATGAGTTGGCGGAGAAAGTGTTGTACCGGTGAGTCAGGCATGAGTTTTCCACAGGCATGAAAAAGGCCCTGGGTCATTCGACTCAGGGCCTGTTCAATTCGGGCTGTGCCTACTTGGCGGCTTTGGGGGCCTTGGCAGGCTTGGCCGGGACGATCGGCTCAGCGGCTTCAACGACCTCGAGCGCTGCGACAGGTTCTGCGACTTCAACCGGTGCGCTGAGCAATTCGGACAGAGCGTCCGGCTGGCTCTTGAACGCCTTGGCGAACACGTCGCGATTCTTCGCCATGTAGATCCCGGCTTCTTCCACTTGCTGCTCGGTCAGGGACGGAACGGCTTTTTGCAATACTTCAGCCAGCAATTCGGCCAGTTCGAGCATTTTGTCATGACGGTCAGCTTCGGCTTTATCCATGAACAAGCGCTCCAGATCTCGGCTGCTGCGGTATACCACTTCGACGGCCATTCACCACCTCACATGCCTTCACATTGGTTGTCGATTTCGACTACTGTATTTATATACAGCCAAAAGGATAAGCGAATCCCTGTCTTTTGGGTAGTGGCTTTTTAATGTAGACCGGAAATCCGGATTTGCACTGTTGCCTGTGGGAGCGGGCTTGGTCCGGGCGGCGTTCCGACGAAGAGGCCGGTGAAATGGCCACAAAAGTGTCCAGCGGCAGACCATCCTCATCTCACTCAACAGCCTCTGGCCTTTTTTCTGCATGCAGAAAAACCGTCACGTCCAACCCGCATCATCCGGTCGAGCCGACCTAAGGAAGCAGCATCGTGAAAATCAACTGGGCCGAAAAACTGCGGCAGAACGTACATGGACTGGCCGAGTCCCTGGGCAATCTGTTCGTCGAAACCTTCCACTACCTGGCGCTGTTCGCCATTGGTGCGGTGACCGCGTGGGCGGCGGTGATGGAATTCCTCGGGATGATCGAGGAGGGGCACATCAAGATCGATGACATCTTGCTGCTGTTCATCTATCTGGAACTGGGAGCGATGGTCGGGATTTACTTCAAGACCAATCACATGCCGGTGCGCTTCCTGATTTACGTGGCGATCACCGCGCTGACGCGGCTGCTGATCTCCAACGTTTCGCACCACAACCCGCCGGACCTGGGGATCATCTACCTGTGCGGCGGGATTCTGCTGCTGGCGTTTGCGATTCTGGTGGTGCGTTACGCTTCGTCGCAATTTCCTTCGGTGAAGATCGAGAACCCACACCGCAAAACAGGTGCGGGCTCCAGTGAGCATCCGGAAGTAGAAAAGGGCGAGCTTTAAAGCCCAATGGCGGGTCGGGGCCGGCCTTTGGTGGAGGGTGGCGGCAGGTTGCGCGTGCCGCCATCGGTCATGGATTCGAGGATGGCCACGGCACTGTCGCCTTGTTCGATGGCAATGCCGAATTGAATGCTTTGAACCAGACGCTTGAGACGTTGGGGGTCATTGCGTTGTTCGGCGCTGATCATGCGTTTGGCCACCACGCGGCCACTGTTGGAAAGCGTCAGCATGATGCTGCCGTCCAGGCCTTGAATGCTCAGGTTGATCTGGTAATCCGCTGCAAAAGCATCGGTAATGAGCTGGAAAGGGTTGTCCATGATGCGTCACCGCCTGATTGAACGTGCAGTTGTTGACCGGCCGTGATCGGGTTGGTTCGCAATGCCTGACCACCGGTCATCTCGCCATCATTGTTCCAGCAAGGATGTAGCAAGGGGCATGCCGACAAAATTGTCGGACAGAAAACACGTTCTGTAGGAGCGAGCCTGCTCGCGAATAACCTTCAGGCGCCGCAAACCATCTGGTTTGGCGCGTTATCGTTCACAACCATCGCGAGCAAGCTCGCTCCTACGGGGGCCGCGTTTTCTGCACGTTTCAGGGCAATAAACCTCGACGTGCCTCCAAAGCGATCAACATTCCACCCAGTTCACCGCCAGTCCGCCCCGTGAAGTCTCTTTGTACTTGTCGTGCATGTCGGCGCCGGTGTCGCGCATGGTGCGAATCACCCGGTCCAGGGAAATGAAGTGCTGGCCGTCGCCACGCAGGGCCATTTGCGTGGCGTTGATGGCTTTCACTGCGGCGATTGCGTTGCGCTCGATGCACGGCACTTGCACCAGTCCGCCAACCGGGTCGCAGGTGAGGCCGAGGTTGTGTTCYAGGCCGATTTCGGCGGCGTTTTCCAGCTGCTCCGGGGTGGCGCCAAGCACCTCTGCCAAGCCCGCGGCGGCCATGGCGCAGGCGGAGCCGACTTCACCCTGACAACCGACTTCGGCCCCGGAGATCGAAGCGTTTTTCTTGCACAGGATGCCGACGGCCGCTGCACCCAGGAAGAACGCGACTACGTCGTCGTCAGACGCATCGGCATTGAATTTCATGTAGTAGTGCAGCACCGCCGGAATGATCCCTGCCGCGCCGTTGGTCGGCGCCGTGACCATGCGCCCGCCGGCTGCGTTTTCTTCGTTGACGGCAAGGGCGTACAGGTTGACCCATTCCATTGCCGACAAAGTGGACGTAATGACATTCGGCTTGCCGATTTCCTGCAGGCTGCGATGCAGTTTCGCTGCTCGACGTGGAACATTCAGACCGCCGGGCAGGACGCCTTCGTGGCGCAAGCCTTGCTCGACGCATTCACGCATCACCGACCAGATATTCAGCAGGCCCTGGCGGATCTGCGTGTCACTGCGCCAAGCCCGTTCGTTGGCCATCATCAGTTCGCTCACCCGCAGCCCGTGCTGGTTGCACAGTTTGAGCAGCTCGGCGGCGCTGGAGAAATCGTAAGGCAGCACCACATCGCCAGCCGGTGCGATACCGGATTCGGCTTCAGCCGCTTCAATGATGAAACCTCCGCCAACCGAGTAGTACGTTTGCTCGAACAATTGGCCGGTTTCACCGAAAGCTGTCAGGGACATGGCGTTGGGGTGGTAGGGCAGGCTTTCGTCTAGCAGCAGGAGATCGCGTTGCCAGTCGAAGGCAATGTCCGCAATGCCTGCCAGAGGCAACTGACCGGTTTCGCGCAGGGTGTGAATGCGGCTGTCGATGGTGGTGGGATCGATGCGGTCGGGCCATTCGCCCATCAGGCCCATGACGCAGGCGCGGTCCGTTGCGTGGCCGACACCGGTCGCTGACAGAGAACCGTAGAGGCGGATTTCCACTCGTCGCACATCAGCCAGAAAACCCTGATCGACCAGCGCTTGGGCAAAGGTTGCGGCGGCGCGCATCGGACCGACGGTATGGGAACTGGACGGGCCGATGCCGACTTTGAAGAGATCGAAAACACTGATAGCCATGCTAAAGCCTATACAAGCAATGGAAGAGGAATCGCCGCCATTTTTGTAGGACAAGCGCAATGTCGGCGATACTGCCTGCCAAGGTCCTACGTGACCAACGAAAATTCCTAAGACATCCTTTAGCAGGACTAAACGATGAGTCGTCAATTACACGCCCAGACGTATGTCTGGCTGAACGTGTTTGCCTGTGCCGCGCGGCACTTGTCGTTCACCCGTTGCGCCGAGGAGCTGCACATCACCCCGGGAGCCGTCAGCCAGCAGATCCGCCAGCTGGAAGAGCGCCTGGGTTTTCGCCTGTTTCACCGCCGCGCCCGCGGAGTCGAGCTGAGCGCCGAGGGCCAGCGCCTGGCCATTACCGTCAACGAGGCATTTGGCAGCATCGACGCGGAATTGCGGCGACTGGATGCGGGCATGATCAGCGGGATTCTGCGGGTACGTTCGATTCCGTCGTTCCTGAGCAAATGGCTGACGCCACGCCTGCCGCGTTTGCAGCAGCGTTTTCCGGATATTCAGTTGCGCCTGGTAGCCGAGGACAGCAGCGTACCGTTGCATGAAGGCGACTTCGACCTGGCGATCGACCTGAACGACGGCAGTTACCCCGGCCTGTTATCCACAGCCTTGCTCGATGAGCAGATTTTTCCGGTGTGCGCGCCGAGCCTGTTGCGCGGTCGTCCGCCGCTGCACGGTCCGGCAGACCTGATGCACTTCCCCTTGCTGCACGACATCACCGCCTGGCGCGGCAGCTATGAGTACGCGGAATGGGAGTTTTACCTCAACGCCATCGGCTTCGAGGGGGCGGATGTGCGACGCGGGCATACCTTCAATCGCAATCACCTGACGATCGAAGCGGCCATCGCCGGGATGGGGGTGGCGATTGCCCGACGGACACTGCTCAACGATGAGCTGGAGCGTGGGGCGTTGATCGTGCCGTTCGGCCTGGCGGTGCCCAATCACAAGCGCTACATGCTGCTTTACGCACCAGGGGCATTGAGCCATCCGGGTGTGCGCGCGGTGCACGATTGGTTGGTGGAGGAGGCGGGCGCTTTTCGCAGCTTGCACCCGTTGGGGGAGCGGCAAATGTGAGCAATTATTACGTAAGAGCAGGGCGACCCAACTCCCGACAGTAACAGTGCTTTTGCTCGTTGTCCGGCTTTTTTTGCGTATGAATATTTATCTTTTTTCAGGGGTTGAATTGTTCAGCGTACAGACCGATTGTGTAAGTAAGAGGTCACGGTGACGACGCCCAAGGGCTTAGCTGACCGGCCTCTCGCGAGCTAGCTGAAATAAGGGATGAACTATGCAAATCCAAGTCAATAGCGATAACCATATTCAAGGCAGTAAACGACTGGAGGAGTGGGTACGTACGACCATTGAGAGCACGCTCGAACGCTACGAAGAGGACCTGACACGAGTCGAGGTTCACCTGCGGGACGAGAACGGCGACAAGCCGGGTCCCCACGACATGCGCTGCCAACTGGAGGCGCGGCCAAAAGGCCATCAACCGGTTTCCGTCACCCATAAAGCCTCCACCATGGAGCAGGCGATCGACGGAGCGGCCACCAAGCTTGAACATGCGCTGGAGCATATGTTCGGCAAATTGCGCGGCAAACGAGCCAATGTGGTGCCCATCGAGAGTGGCGCCCATGCCGACCATCTGCTGGAAGAAGAGTTTCTTGAGAACGAACAGGCAGCACTTAACGGCTGACACCTGATTCACTTTTTTACCTTCCCATGAAAACGGGCCTGCATTGCAGGCCCGTTTTGTTTGTGCGCCAGGCATGGCGCGTTGCGCGTAAGCGCAACCAGCTTGGCTGTGGTGGCCTCGCTGGTGACTTGGAGGTGAAAGTCCTCTACACACCCGGCAAGGGGAAGTGTTAGCCAGAGGCAAGGGTGTCGCGGGTGACTGCGAATCTGAAGGAAGCCCGAGGCAAAATGCTGGCCTGACGAACAGGAAGCGGATAGAGGC